>DASRJH010000217.1:0-11835 GCA_035649575.1 Planctomycetota bacterium | reverse complement strand
AACGACACGCTCGTGACGAGGTTCGGCGTGCTTGCGTCGACCTTGGTCAGCCGCCCCGGCGCCGGCGAAGAAGCACCGTCCGCCTTCGCTCGCAGCGACGCGACGAGGCGGGCCCGCACGCGCGCGGTGGCCGCGGGATCGAACGGGAACTCGCCTGGCCACCACGAAGACAACATCGCGGCCGCGACGTCGGCGCGGGACGCCCGATGGAGCTGGACGCGCTCGCGGCCGCTCACGAGCGCGACCCCTTCTCCGAACAGCGTCTCGTCGCGGAGCAACCGCACCATGCAGGTCCGCAGGTCGCGCTCGAGCCCGGCGCGATCGGCGGCGGGAACATGCCACCGGAACTGGTCGCGCGCGGACGTCGCGAGTGCCGCGACCAAGGCGCCGCGCACGTCGTCCCGGTCGAGCCCTTCGAGCAGCAGCGGCCTTGCCTCCTGGATGCCGGCACCGAGGATCGCGGAGAGCTGATCGGCGAGCACGTCCATGGGCAGACGTCCGGCGCGCCAGTCGTCGAGCAGCGAGCGGTAGCCGGAGACGTCGCCATGCTGCATCAACAGCGCGCACTTCCAACCGCGCAGTTCGTCGTCGCGTGCAGCGTCGGCGCGCAGCTCCTGCAGTGCCCGCGCGCGGGCGGCTGGTGATCCACTGCGTGCAGCAGTGTCGAGCATCGTGTAGCGCGGCCACCCCGCCAGTGCCTTTGCACTCTCGAACACCGGCTCGACGTCGTCGGGCCAGCGCCGGGTCCACGCGGCGACGGCCTCCCGGTGACCGGTGCGCAAGGCCGCGCGCACGCATTCGCGGAGACCCGCGCGCGTCGCCTTGTCGAGCCACGCTCTCCAGTCCTGCACGCGCTCCCCGGCGATCGCCGCGAGCACGTCCTCGGCGACGTCGCCGAGGCTGCGGATGTCGAAGTGGCCGCCGTAGCGCGAGCAGTACGACGTGGAACGTGTCGGCGTCTCGTCGTCGAGTGCGGCGATCAACGCAGGCACTGCGGCCACACCGCGCTGCACCAGCAGATCCATCGCGCGCACCGCGTGCTCCGGTGCCGGCCGGGCCGGACCGACCGGCCAGTCGTCGAAGCCGCCGGAGTCTCTCGCCATCAAGTGGTCGCGCAGGTCCTCGATCAGCTCCGCATCGGTCGGTGGTTGTGAACGCGGCGGACGCGCGCGCCGGCCGTCGACGACGCGTACGAGCGCGGGGCGGCGGTTGCTCACCGGACGGTACTTCTCGTCCTCGGTGAAGTGCTCGAGCCAGGCGTCGTGCTTGGCCAGCAGATCGTCCCACGACACGGAGGGCTCGGCGAACGCGAGCACCAGGTGGGATCTGAGGTCGGATTGCAACCGCCAGTCCGTTGCCAACGAGCCGCCTCGCTGTTCCTTCGCAGCGACCCGCAACAGGAGGTCGCACTCGGTCTCGTGGCCGCACCGCATGCACGCGCGCGCCGCGAGCAGAGCGACCGTGAACGGCTCCATCGGCGTGTCGCGCCGGCGGTAGTGGTGCTCCCGGCTCAGGAGATCGCCGGAACGCGGCAACCCGGCGACGAGCTCGCTGGCGAACGTGCGCAGGTCGAGCGGCTCGAAGCCGACGCGCAGGTGTTCCGGCGTGCCGGCCGGCGTCGACGTCAGGACCTCGGTGTCGAGCTCGAGGTACCGCACGCGGAACTCCTTGCCCTTCGCCGCGAGCAGGAAGCCGTGGCGGTAGGTGTTCTGCGGCGGCTCGTTGCCGTAGCGCATGCCCAGTCCGGTCGCAACGCGTACGAGGGGCAGCTTGCTCGTGTCGAGCGAGTCGAAGCGGTCGAGCAGCGCGAACAGCGCGTCGCGCTCCTCGGCGCCGACCGAACGCCCGCCATCCTGCGGCAACAGGGTCGCGAGAGCGAGAACGACAGCGGCGAGCGTCATGGCGTGCCCAGTTCTGCAAACGTAGGCGAGTAGATGGGATGAGAAGGCCGGCCTCCACGCGAGGTACCTTGCGGTCCCCATCAGTTCAACGAGCTCCGTTCGGCTCAAAGGAGGCCAGCCATGACCCAGTCTACCCACGTGACCGAGACCGCACACACCGTCCCGACTCGCTCGATCAGTGCATCGGTCGAGCTGCCCAACCTGACGATCGGCATCGACCTCGGCGACCGCCACAGCGACCTCTGCGGCATCGACCGGAGCGGCGAGATCCTCGAGGAGTCCCGCCTGCCGACGACGCCGCACGCCTTCCGTCAGCATTTCGCCAGCATGAAGCCAGCAGGATCGCCATCGAGGTCGGCACCCACTCGCCGTGGGTCAGCGCCCTGCTGACTGAACTCGGGCACGAAGTCGTCGTGGCCAACCCGCGCAAGCTGCAGGCCATCTACCAGAGCAGGGCCAAGTGCGATCGCCGCGACGCCGACCAACTCGCTCGCTTTGCTCGGCTCGATCCGAAGCTGCTCTCGCCGATCACCCACCGCGGCATGGAGACGCGCGCCGATCTCCAACTGCTGCGCTCTCGCGCAGCCCTCGTCGACACCCGCACCCAGCTCGTCAACCACGTCCGCGGCAGCTGCAAGCCGTTCGGCATGCGGCTCGCAACCGGGTCGTCGACCACGACGCTCCCCCGGCGCGTGGCCTGGAAGGTCCCGCGGGAGCTCCGCCCGGCGCTGATCCCGATCCTGCGTACGATCGCCGAGCTGACCGAGCGCATCCGCAAGCTCGAGCACCGCGTCGAACGCATCGCCGCTGCGCCGTCGTCTTCCTCCGCTGCGACTCCCGGCACCACCCACGGCCGGATCCCAGCCGCTGGTGCCAGCACGCCGTGTTACGTCACCAGATGCCGCCGCGGTCGCGGCACCAGCGCGACCAACCGCTCGATCAACACCTGCGGCTCGAGCACCACGCTCGGAAGCTGTGGCCGGGTGTTCGTCCGGCGGCCGAGGTGCGCGCGGACCCTGCTGTCGCGATGCGCACGAGATGGGCGTGCGCGAGTGATCTGGATCGCCGGCAGGGCCAGGTGCCTCTGGTCTGCGGCCTCACATCCGACGGGCTTTGGTGGGTCGCCCCCGCGGAGTCGGCCCGCGCTTGCCGGGGCCAAGTCGAGGGGTGCGCACAGGAGAGCGATGCCTGCCTTGACTCGGCGTCCGCGCATGCCGACCATCGACACACTCTTCTCGGATGGTCCGGGAGGACACCTGCGCCGCTGGCTCACCCCGCATCGGTCCAGGTCCGACACGGATCGGTGGGAGGTTCTCTCATGAGTGCCGGAGCCGCTGGATCCGCCGCCGGGGCAGCCGCAGCCCGCGCTCGCATGCTGCGCGAGGAGGAGGAATCGATGACTGGTTACACTCCCGAGGAGCTGGCTGAGGGCTGGGAGTTCAAGTTCCTGCGTTCGGTGACAAGCCACTTCAAGGACCCCGAGGTTCTCCGCCGGTGCCTGGAGGAGGAGGGGCGGGCGGGGTGGACGCTCGTAGAGAAGTTCGACAACTCGCGGGTCCGGCTCAAGCGGCCTGCCGCGGCGCGCCGTGGTGACGCGTCGTTGAAGTCCGACCCGTACCGCACGTGGGTCGGTATGACGGAAGGCCAGTTCGGGATGATGATCGTGGGGATCGTACTCGGCGCCGTGGCCCTCATCTTGTTGGTGGTGTTCGCGGCGACCAGGTGAGGGCTCCGGCGTGGGCACCTCTGCTACGCGGCGGAAAAGCGTCCCGGACTGAGTTTGTCATCAGCGGCTGGGCCATGCTGAACCGCCAGTCGGTCTCGACGCCGCGACGCTGACCCCGCACGACGTCGGCCGGGCGGGCTTTCCCATCGCGGCCGAGGTCCGAAGGAGCTCGCCGGGATGACCTCTCCCGGCGCGATGGATCGGTCGGGCGAGCTGACGCTGCGACTGCTGCCGTCGCGACGGCTCCGCGGTACCGTTGACGTGCCGAAGGACTGTCGCCCCGAACGAGGTCCGCGTGCGGATCCGAAGCGCGTCGGCGCAGTCGCCGCCGCGGGCAACGCCGCTGGTCTCGTGATGTCCGACGCGGCGACGCTGGTTGTCGGCCCGTAGCGGGCCCGTCAACGCTCGAGACCGCCGCGGAGCCCAGGCGCACCAGACATTCTCTGCAACCGCTGGCGAACCCGGTGCACTCAGCACAGGCGCGTGCCGCGCCCCACAGGAGTGCTCGGTGTTACCATGTCCTCGATGCCGAATCCGACGGTCACGACTGCCGAAGAGTTGTTGTTGCTGCACGAGCCGGGCTTCCGTCACGAGCTGGTGCGCGGCGAGCTGCGGCGCATGAGCCCCGCGGGTCACTGGCATGGCGGTGCCGGGGCGACACTGACCGAACTGCTGGTCCGCCACGCTCGCGAACACAATCTCGGCAAGACCTACATGGCCGAGACCGGCTTCCTGCTCGCGTGCAACCCGGACACCGTGCTCGCGCCGGACATCTCTTTCGTGTGCAACGAACGTCTGCCTCCAACTCGCACGAGGGGTTACTTCCCGGGTCCGCCGGACCTCGCGGTCGAGGTTCGGTCCCCCGAGGGCACGCGCAGGCAACTGCACGAGAAGGTGCTCTCGTGGCTCCGCCACGGCACACGCATGGTCTGGGTCGTCGATCCGGCGAAGGAGAGCGTCACTGTCTATCGCGGCACGGACGAGGTACACGAACTTCGTGAAGGCGACGAGATCCAGGGCGGCGACGTCCTGCCGGGCTTCCGCGTGCTCGTGCGCGACCTGTTCCCCACCGAGGATTGACAGCGCGCTCCAGCTAGTGCGGAGCCGACAATCGCTCGAGCCGTTCCTCGAGTTCTGTGATCTGCTGGCGCAGGCGGGCAACCGAGTCTTCGACTGCGGCCACGCGTCCCGCCAGGCTCGACTCCGCCGGTGGGGCAACCGGAGCGGGGCCGTCGGCTGCCGGAGCCGGTGACGTGGACACTGCTGCAGCTCACTGCCGTCCCCGATCAGGTGCCGCCATCGGTGATCGCGCTCGCGCGGCGCCATCGGCAGCTGCGCGACGCGTCCCGGACCACCCGGAACCCACCGACCCCGACGGGCAGTCTCCGCGAAGAGCGCTCATCGATCCCACTCGCGCGGCAACGAGAGCTCGTGCTTGCTGCCGTCCGCACCCGCGCGGACTTCGATCGTGCCGACCGCGAACCACGCGTCGCGTGGGAACGCGGTCAGGTCGCTGCCGAACGAACGCGGCACGGTCAGCACCGTGTAGCGACCGGCGTCGACGCGGCTGTGGCGCGCGATGCCGGCAGCATCGGTCGGCGTGAGATCGGGGCCGCTCACACCCGTGCCGAGCAGGCGCAGCGGCACGTCGACCGCAGGACCACCCGACGGCGTGCGCACGAGGATCTCGACGGCCACGGGATGCACATCGATCGTCAGCGCGAGCGCCGCACCGAGCGGCACGATCGCACCTTCGGCTGGGTACACGCCGAGAGCGGCGAAGCGGCCCTCCGGTGGCAGGCGCACCGCGGCAGTCAGCACACCCGGGAACAACCGCAGCCGCACGCGGCCGTGCTGGTCCGCCTGCCGACTGTCCATCCAGTGCGTCCCAGCACGGCCGGGCGGACCGTGCCTGACGATGCAAGCCACCGATCCGAACGCGAGCGGTGCGCCGTCGCGGCAGAGCTGCAGTTCGACTTCGCTGCGGCGCAGAGCCGCGACCGGGATCTCGACGGGCGCCGTTTCACCCGCGGCGATTTCGAACTCGCCGAGCGGCAGCGCCACAGGGCCACACACCAGCGTCACGTTCCAACGGCCCGCCGGCAGCTCGCTCGCAAACGAGCCGTCCGCGGCGACCGCGACGCGCGGCCCGGTCAACGCGTAGCGCGGCACCGGACCGGTGTGCACGGCGAGCGCGAGACCGCGCGCAGCGCCGACCTGCATCAGATCCTGCACGACGTCCTCCGGCACGAGCTTGCCGCGAAAGGCCGCGAGCGCCGGCAGCCGGTGCTCGAGCGTGCCCGGCGCATCGAGGAAGACCGGCTGCACGATCGTCTGCACGGGTCCGGGACCGGAGAGCCGCAGCGCCAGCGGCCGCCCGCTCGGCCCGCGCAACAGCAGTTCGCCTTGCGCACCGGTGCGGCCGCGTTGCAGGCGCAGCGGCGAGCTCGGTTCGACGTATTTCATGTCGCCGAGGTCCGCGGCATTCGCATCGACCGTGATCGGCGTGCCGTTCTCCTGCAACAACTCGACGTCGATGCCGGGCAGCGGGCGCCCGGCCGCGTCAGCGAGCGCAAGCCGCCGGCTCGCGGCCGCCGGCAGCTCGAGCGCGATCGTCGCGTCGCGATCGAGCAGGAACGGCTGGCTCGTGACCACCGCGAAGTCGTGCGCGTCCGGCAGGATCGACACCACGTATTCGCCACGGCGCAGGCCCGCGACCGTTGCGGTGCCGCCGGGCCAGTTCTCGACCGCGTGGTAGTGCAGCTGGCCGCGCGACCGCGGCCAGACGACGAACCCGAAGGCCTCGACCGGCCGTTGGTCGGCGGCCGCGCGCACACGCAGCGTCAGCACCAGCGGCCGGCGCAGCGAGATACGCGCGCCGGTCGTGCCGAGCGCGAACGGACCGAAGAACTCCTCCTCGAAACCGTCGGCCCAGACCTGCAGCTGGAACGGGCCCGGACCGAGCTCGACTTCGCCTCGCACCACGCGGAACGAGCCGTCGGCGGCGGCGGTCGCGGTGTCGCCAGCGAGATGCAAGGAAGCGCCCTCGATCGGCGCGCCAGCTTCGTCGACGACCGTACCGGCGATCGCCGGCAGCTCGCTGCGATCGACCGCGACCAGTGCGAGATCGACCACCGGCTGCGCCGGGTCGAGCGCGAATGCTACTCGGGACCCCGCCAGGTGGCACGACTCGCCGGCGATGCGCCCGGACCCCGGTGGCAGCCCGAGCGACGGCCCGAACCGGCCGCCGGCGTCCGTGCGCAGCGTCTCCTCCGTGGCCAGGCTCTGGCCCGTGTCGATCGTCGCGTGCCAGACGCGCAGTTCGGCGCCCGCAACCGGCTCGCCGCGCCGGTCGCGCAGCGTGCCCCGGACCGAGATCGCGGGCAGCAGCGTGAGATCGCCGACGTCGAGTGCCTCGCGCGCGATGCCACGCAGCTTGTCGCGCGTGAGCGCGCAGTGCCCTTCGCCGCGGAGCCGCAGTTCGAGCCACCACACCTTCGCCCCCGCGACCAGCGCACGCCGCACCGTGAACCGGCCGTCGGCCGCGCTGACCGCGGTGGCCGCGCTCTCGCGCTCGCCCTCTTGCCACAGCGACGCGGTGATGCCGGGCAGCGGATCACTGCGCAGGTCGATGCAGCGCCCGCGCACTTCTGCCCACGGTTCAACGGCCTCGACCTCTGCGCTCGTGCGCTGGCCGTCGGCCACGGCGTCGCGTGTCGTTCCACTCGTTTCGGCGGCCGCGCTCGCGACCGCCTCGCGCCCCGGTTGCGCCGGTGCTGCCGTCGTGTGCCGCTGCCACTCGAACGCCGCGACCGCGAGCAACGCCGCGGCTGCAAGCACCCACTTCGTCCCGACGGCCATGAACAGACCTCCAAGAGCGACCGGCGCTGCCGGTGCGCGATCCAACGCGAACGTCGTCACCAACGCACGCCGCCAGTCGCGGCGCGGAACACGGTCCCCGAGCGCATCGCGCAGCAGCGACAAGCCGCGCTGCAGTTGGCTCTTCACGGTTGCGACCGGCGCCCCGCTCCTCGCTGCGATCTCGGCCGGCGCGCACTCGTGCAGGTAGCGTTGCAGCACGACCTGGCGATACGGCTGCGGCAGCGCGAGTACCGCCTCGGTCAGGTGGCGCAACGTCTCGCCTTGCTCGATGGTGTTGTCGGCGGCCGGCGTCGGGTCGCGTGGCGCGGCCGCTGCCTCGCGGCCCGCGCGCCGCCGTTCGGCCCTCCGGTGTTTGTGCGCGAGAAAGCGCAGGACCGTGCCGAGCCAGGCACCCCACGAGCGCGGCGCCGTCCCGGCCTGCAGCGCCTGCACGACGGTGTCTTGCACGAGATCGTCGGCCCAGCGCTCGCCGACGAGGCTGCGCGCGAGGCGGCGCAGCGCCGCCGTGTGCTGCTGCAGCTCGAGTTCGATCGGCGAGGTCATGGGGTCGCGGTGTGGGCACCTGCATGTACCCGAAGAGCGGCGACCGGATGCAAAAAGGACCGGATCACCGCGGCGGATGGGCCAACGTGACGGTCAGGACCACGCGGTCTTCGCTGCCGTGGTTCCACGCCTCGTGCTCGACCGTGTCGTCGAGGATCAGGCAGCAACCTGGGCGCCAGCGCTGGATCGTGGCAGGTACGCATGGCAACTCCAGTGCGACGAAGCCTACTCGCAGGAGTGCTCACGCAGGTGCTCGAGCTCCGCGCTCGCGGCGCCACTCACTGTCACGACGCGCGGCCCCCCCCGCTGCGAGCGGTAGCGCTCGCGCGGTTACGGCCGGTCGCCTCGCTGCTACTGCGCGATGACGGAACGCCGACCGCGCCGGCTGTGCCTTCGTGCCGGGCGGAAACGATGCCGTGCGGAGCCTCTCGTGCACGTCCTGATGTTCGTGCGCGCACTCGCGCGCTGCACCCTACCGCTCGTGTGTGTTGCCGCGCCGGTCGCGCAGTGCGATCTCGCTTGGCGCGACGGCCCGTCGGTCCCCGGGCCCGCCGGCATCGTGCGGGCGATGGTCGACCTGCCGACCGGCCACCTGCTCGCGGGCGGTGTGTTCCGCTACGCGGACCGCTCGCGCGTCGACAACCTCGCCACGTGGGACGGCACGCAATGGCTGCCGCTGCCCGGCGGCGGTGCCGACGGTGGGATCCACGCGTTGGCCCGGCTGCCCAACGGCGACGTGGTCGCCGCGGGTTCGTTCCAGGCCATCGGCGGCGTGAGCGCCGCGAACATCGCGCGCTACGACGGCGCGCAGTGGCACGCGCTCGGCACCGGCCTCGACGCGTTCGCCAGCACGTTGCTCGTGCGTCCCAACGGCGACGTGGTCGTCGGCGGCTTGTTCGACTACGCCGGCGGGATCGCCGCGAGCCGCATCGCGCGCTGGGACGGCAGTGCGTGGCACGCGCTCGGCTCCGGCGTCGCGCTCGGCAGCGGCGGTGAACGCGTCGCGGCGCTCGCGCAGCTGCCTAACGGCGACCTGCTCGCCGCCGGCCTGTTCTTTGCGATCGGCGGCACGCCGGCGTGGTTCCTCGCGCAGTGGGACGGCCTCGCCTGGGCGGCGGTGCTGCCGACCTCGACCGTCTCGTCCGTGATCTTCCCCACCGCGCGGGCCGTGCTCGCGAGCGGCGAGATCGTGCTCGGCCACGATGCCGGCCTGCTGCGCTGGAACGGCACCACGGCCGTCACCGTCAGCGTGCCCGTGTACGCGCTCGCGGTCGATGGCAACGGCGACCTGGTCGTCGGCGGCTCGTTCTTGCAGGGCCTGGGCGTGCAAGCCCGTCACATCGCGCGCTGGAGCGCTCTGGGTTGGCACGCGTACGGCAGCGGTCGCCAGGACGAGGTCACGGGCGCGCCGCTCGCGTCGACGACGCGCAGCGTCAGGGCCGCCAGCGGGCGCAGCACGATCGTCAGGTCGCTGCGGCCCCACGCGACCGGGTCGTCGAGCCGCGTCTCGTCGCAGCCCTTTGCCGTCGCGGCGACGGGCACCGGTTTCGGCGCCGACGTCAGCAGGCGCCGGATCGAGAACGTCCCGTCGCCGCCGCTCGTCGCGGCGAACTTGCGCTCCTCGAGGTCGACGCGCTCCGTCGCGGTCACCGTCGCGCCCGCGATGCCGCGGTCGCCTTCGTCGACGACGCGGCCGCGCATTGTCAGCTGCCGCGACGCGGACTCGACGCGCAGCGCGAGCTCGACGTCGGCCTGACCGGGCGCGAGCTGCAGCGTGACGGGCTCGAGCAGCTGCTCCTGCGGCAGGCGGACCCGATGCTCGAACGGCAGCAACGGATCGAGCTCGAAGCGACCATCCTGGTCGGTGCGCGCCGGTCGCCGCCGCCACCACCATCCCTTCGGCAGGTTCGATTGCTGGTTGGAGCTCGTGGCGACGGGTGTGTCGGTGACCACGTTGCCGTCGCGATCGACGACGCGGCCGCGCACGACGACGCCCCGGTCGAGCGCGATCGTGCCGAGATCGACCGTCGTGCCGGCGGCGAATCCGCGCTTGTCGCCATACACGCCGACGTGGCGCGGAGCAGTGATGACCACGAATTGCTCGCCGGGCGGCACGTCGCACGTGAACTCACCGGTCGCGTCCGTCGCAGCCGTCGCGGTCGCGGCCGCGTCGAACCCGGGCAACACCGCGATCTTCGCGCCGGCGAGCGCTGTAGCTTCGCGGGTCGTGACGCGGCCGAGCAAACGCGCGGTCGCGACCGGCGCGTCCGCGACCGCCGTGCGCGACGCCGGAGGCGGCGGCGGTTCGGGCATCGCGGCCTCCGCCGCGCGTGCCGGCGGCGAGTCCGTTGCTGCCACGACTCCGGTGGCGGGTGGTGAGACGTCCCCCTTCGGCCACGCGAGCCACAAAGTCGCGGCGACCCCGACGAACAACACGGCGACGATGAGTTTCATGGTGAGAATCGCGAGCAGGGACACGGCGGCGCCGGTTCGCACGACGGCGGGCGGCAGCGCGAACGCAAGCGCGAAGCGCTCGCGCCAGTCACCGCCCTTCGTGCGGCGGTCGAGCTCGGCGCGCAGCAGCTCGAGGCCACGCGCGAGGCGGCTCTTGATCGTCGGCAACGGCACGGCGAGCCGTTCGGCGATCGTCTGCGGCGGCAGGTCCTCGAAGTAGCGCAGCAGCAACGCGCCGAGGTGCGGCTGCGGCACCGACATCAGTGCTGCATGCAGCGCTGCGACCGCTTCCCGCTGTTCGAGCGCGTGCTCGGCCGGCGGCGCCGCGACGCCGCGGTCCCGGGCATGCGTGTGCTCCCGGTGCTTGCGCCTCACCTCACCGCGGTGATGGCGGTACGCCTGCACGCGCAGCACGTGGCGCAGAAACGCGACGGGCTCGCGCACAGGGTGCGGGTGCACGAGTGCTGCGACCGCGGTCGCCTGCACGACGTCGTCGGCGTCGCCGCCGACGAGCGCCCGCGCCAGCTTGCGCAGCGCCAGCGCATGCTGCTCCAGCGCGGTCGAGACGGGATCGGTCATACCCGCCATGTTCCCACGACCGCTCGCCCGGATGACGCGTTCTGCCCGTTCCGACGCAGGAACGGGCAACAGCGATCGTCCTCGTTCGCTGCCATGTAGCACTCGATCTCGTCGGCCATCCGGAAGGCGTCTAGACGAGCGGGGTCCGGCGTGCAGGCTTCAATGCGCCTGCCGCTCCACGAACAGCTCACAGTACGCGTCGCCGCGACTGGTGCACGCTCGCTTCTCGACTCGCATCGGTACCGCCGACACACTGAAGAGCCCCTCGAACGAACCGTGCAGGCGCTCGCAGAAGGGGGCCGCCACCGGCAGATCGACAACTCGCAGGGTTGCGGCTCCCTGGCCGGGGATCACTTCGAGGCGGCCCGCGCCGACGAAAGTCCGCCACAACAGCTGGCAGCATTGCAAGGCTCTCAGCGGCTCGCCGAATATGATCCCGACCCAGAGAGTCCGCAGGTGGCGGCCGCCGTAGCACCCCATGGTCCAGTAGAAACGGGGGTCCCTTGGCGCGAGCGCTGCCTTCGCCGCCGTCATGCAGGCTACGAGGTCGTCCAGCGGCACCCAGGAGTTGGTGCGGATGTCGAGGAGGGACTGCAGCGACTGTGGCAGCTTCCTCTGCAACCTGGTCAGGGCGTCCGGGCCGAAGTGTTCGCGGACGAAGTCGAACGTGTTCAGCACGAACGTGCCGCGCACGGAAGTCGTCGTCGGTACCGAGGCCGTGATCACAGCGCTGTCTTCCGCTGGCCGACT
>DASRJH010000216.1:0-53995 GCA_035649575.1 Planctomycetota bacterium | reverse complement strand
CCTTGCGGAACCCCATCGAACAACAGTTGCCGACGCCATTCGGAGCTGGATCAGCATGTGCCAGAACGACGCGGCGCCGTTGGAGTGGACCGCCGGCGAGCTACCCCATCGTGGCTGCGATCCAGGCGCAGAACGATGCCGAAGAGCGGCTGACTTCGCGCATGAGCGAAACGGAGCGCAGGCTCGACTCCGTGAGGCAGTTCCTGCGCTCGCTGCGCCAGATCGAGACCATCGGGCTCGGCGGCCGCTCCGGCCCCCTCATTCTCGATGGTTTCCGCAGGCATCTGCGCGGGTTCCTCGAGGGCGGCATCCCCGGTGCCGCGCCGCTGGCCACCGAAGCGCAACAGATCATCGATCGCCTGCAGCGCGAACTCGACGATGATCCCTCGAACGCGGCCGAGCAAGGCGGTGGCCAGTGAACCCCTCGCTATTGCACACGAACCGCAACCACCGCGCGGTTCTGACAGTGTGTCGACCTCTCGTGAAGTGTGCTGGGGTCCCTTGAAGTGCGGTGGTGAATTGCTACCCTGTAGCTCATTCCTCGATACGACGGCGAATTCGAGGTCGCAGCGGTGGTTTTGGCGCAGTCACGCTCCTCGGTCTGCCATCCCAGTCGTGGATCACGTCGAGCATGGTAGCGACGAGGCGTCTCGGGACGAGCCTTCGGGCGGTGTCTCGAAACGCGGCGCTTGTCCAATTCCCCTACAGTCCCTCGCGAGGAATTCCGAAACATCTATTCCCCGGAGAATGCCGATAGAGCGGCAGCCTCCTGCCGACCTCAGGGGCGACAAAGAGCCTCGAAATGGCACACACAAACCGCCGCAAGTCCGTCATCGTCGATGCATCAGCGCAAGCACGGATGGTCCTGGGACTCTCCGTGTTGCCGCTGGCCGTGATCCTGGTCGCCGCGATCGCGATGTGGTACTTCGGCAACTGCCTGTTCGCAGAGGCGAAGGACAGTAATGCCGACCTGCCATCCCTCGGCGCGGTGACGATGATCCAGTATCTGTTCGTCGTCGCCACGGGGGCTCTCGCCGTGATCCAGGCGGTGCGCTACAGCAATCGCGTCGTCGGCCCCGCGATGCGGATCAAACGCTCGCTGCAGCAGATCCGCGCAGGGGATCTCGACACGCGCATCAAGCTGCGCAAAGGCGACGCGCTGACCGATGTCGCCGACGAACTGAACCGGCTCATGGACCATCTGCGGCAGGGCACACCGGCCATGGCTGCCGCGAGCCCCGAGAAGACCGCCGCAGACTCCGCGCTCGAGGTCGAGCATGCCCAGTGAACCAACAGCTCTCGGGCAACCCGCGACGCGCTGCAGCGAAGCCGGTTTCTCGCTGGTCGAACTGATGATCGCCACCGTCGTGATGGTGATCGGGCTCGTCGGCATCATGAATTCCTGCGTGCACCTGAACGCGCTGCAGCGTCTCGACGCCGAAGTGGCCCTGTCCTACCGCGCCTGCCTGCGCAACCTCGAGGCAGTGCGCGCAATGCCGATGGCAACGATCGCGACCATGAACGGCACCGGCTTCGACATCCCCGGCGCCAACGGCGCGACGCGGGCCCTGGTGCCGCAGAAGGGAGACCCCGACGGCCTGCCGGGCTCGATCACCGTACAGCGCCTGGCCTTGGACGCCGGGCGGTCCCTGTATCGGATCACCGCGACCGCGAAGTGGCACGGTTCGAGCGGCAACTCCGCGGTCGAGCTGATGACCATGGTGGGAGGTATGCAGTGACCGTCAAGAAGCGCCGCGCGGCCGGCATGACGCTGGTCGAAGTCACTGTCGTGCTCGCCCTCGCGTTGCCAGTGTTGCTCGTGGTGACCAACGCGACCATGGCGGTCACGGGATCGTTCCGAGCCACCGAGACCTCCACACGCGAAGCCGGAATCGCACAGAAGGTCGTCGACACCCTCGACGACGTGTTGCGCGGCGGCCGGTGCCGGACGCTGGAGGTGATCGCGAACGCCAAGGATGTCGCCGAACTGCGTGCGACCAAAGTCGGCGACTGGTGCTCGATGATTCCGGCCGATCCGAGGACGCGGCTGCGCGTCGACACCACCACGGGCCAACCGGGCCCGAAGCTGGTGGTGCCGGTGTTGACGAACGAACTCCGGTTCGTGCCCGACCCCAGCGATCCCACCGACACCAAGGACAACGACAAGGACGGCCTCTTCGACGAGGGCACGCTGCAGTGGACTCGCAACGGCTTCACCAGCGTGATCGCGAACAACCTGGAGGTCTGCACCTTCGAACTCGCGGGACAGGCGATCCACGTCACGCTGCAGTTCGCCACGGTCGGCAACGCCGGCAAGTGGCGGCGCACGACGTTCAGGCACACGGTCCGGTTGAACAACCCATGAGCAGTGGTCCCTCCTTCCCACACGCGACTTCGCGTGCCCAGAGCGGCTCGGTCCTCGTGACCGTGCTGGTCGTCTTGGTCCCGTTGCTGCTCGTGATCGGGGCGACGATCACGCTGTTCACGACCCGCAACAGCAAACTGCTGAACGACATCCAACAGCAGAAGGCTCTGCTCGCGGCGTCGGCGGGCGTGGAGCTGGCGGCCCAGAGCGCGCAGGCCGGCACCTTGATCTCAGGGGCGGCCGTGGCGAACGACCTCGGCAAGGGCCTCGGGTGTACGTATGTGGCCACCTACCTGGGCAACGACACCCAGGACAACGATTCCGACGGGCTGACCGACGAAGCCGACGAGCGCGCATTCGAGGTCGTCTCCTCGGGCACGAACGGCCGCGTGCACCGACGCGTGTCGGCGATCCTCGTCGAGAATGGCCTGATGCCGCCGTTCTCGGCCGCGATCCTGACCCTGGGTCTGCCGACGATCAGGACCAGCGGCAGTTCGCGCATATCCGGCCTCGACACGATGATCAGCGGCGTTCCCGCGCCGGTGCCAGGCAACGTCCAGGGCATCGCGACGGAGCCCCCGAACACGGGCGCCCAGCTGAAGGCCAACTACACTGGTGGCGGCAGCAGCGTGGTCAACGGCCTCACGCCAACGCCGAGCATCGGCGCCATCGCCGCGCCATACAACCTTCCCGGTCTCGCTGCCGTCGTGCGCAACAGGGCGACCCAGGTGCTCACGCCTGGCGTGACCGTCAAGAATCTCGGCAGCGCGCTGCTGAACGACTGGCGGCTCAGCTACTGCCCCGGCAACCTGACCATCCAGGGTACGACCGGCGCCGGCGTGCTGCTCGTGACCGGCAACCTGAAGATCACCGGCGGACTGCGCTTCGACGGTCTCATCATCGTCATGGGCACGCTGGAGCTGGGCGGCGGTCCCATCGTCAACGGCGCGATCATCCAGGGCAGGAATGGCGGGTCGATCAAGGCCACGGGCGGCGCCATCGTTCGCTACTCGACGGAAGCCCTGAATCGCATCCGCGCCTTGATTCCCCCGGACTACGTCATCGAGACCTGGCGTGAGATCGCGCGATGACCGACGCATCACGACAAAAGGAGCAGTGGTACTTGCAGCGTCTGGTGCGCGAGCAGCGCGTCACGTGCCTGTATCAGCGGCGCCAGCGGCTCCTGCTCGGCGGCGTGCTGTTCGTCTGCATCGCAGCTTCGATCGCAGCAGTGGTGTGGATCGCCCCGGCCAAGAGCCCCGCCCAGACCGTCGCGAGCGAGCTCGTGAGCCCCGAGCTCCGGTCGGTACTGGAGCAGCTGCGCAGCGGCGTCGCGCAGCAAGCGATCGAGCGCGTGGTGCCAAAGAACTTGACGGCGGAACGGTGCGAGCGCGAGCTCCCGGCCGTGCTCAAGGTCCCGGCCAGTCCGTTGTTCCCACCCGCCGTGCTGCTGGCAGGGCACTTCGGGATCACGTCGCTCGCCCCGCTGCTGCGCGTGGCGCTGCCCAGGCCGGACGCCGAGACCAATCGCCTGCTCGTGCTCACAGTCCAACAGCTGGAACCATGGTCCGACGACGACCTCTGCGAGCTGCTCGAGTCCGAGGCCCCCGGCGTCGTCGCAGCCGCAGTCTCGGTCTGCAGCAAGCGCCCCGGACAGCCGCCCGAGAAGATCCTGGCGGCCCTCTGCGGGAACGCGCCCGAAGTTCGGACAGCCGCCCTGGAGGCATTGCCGCCGTCGCCGACGGAGGAATTCGCCGCCGCCCTCGCCTCGCAGCTGCAATGGGTACCGGCCGCTGACGCCGGTGAAGCTCTCGAAGCGCTGCTTCGTTGCGGGCACAACAAGGAAATCGAGGGCATCCTGTACGAACGCCTGGCCGAGGTCGGCCCGGCATGCGACAAGGCACTGTCGGCGCTGGCCCGGAGCGGCCAACCTCTCGTCTATCCCAAGGCCGTGCAGGCGATCGCCTCGGATGCGTCGCGTTCGGTGACCACGCGAGCGCGGGCCCTGTATTGCCTCGAACGAACGGGCACCGCGGTCCCCGACTCGGTGTTTGCGTCGCTGTGGCCGGAGCATCCGGTGCTCGACTACTACGCCGCGCGCCTGCAATTGCGCGCAGGACAGCCAGCCGGCGTGCAGCTGCTGGTGCGCATCCTGGACTCTCCGGTCGAAGACGAGCCTCCGCAGCGCATCGTCACGCAAGCGCGCGTCGGCGCCCGGCAGCTGCTCGCCCACTTCACCGACACGAGCCCCTACGACGACCCTCACGTCTGGAAGCAGTGGGCCAATTCGAATCCCGTGCCCGTCATCGAATCGCTGCCGGAGCCGAGGATCGATCTCGACGCGGAATACGCGCCGCAGTGACGCGGACGCGTCACCGCCCGAGACACCCTGCTCATTGCTGCAGCCGGAGTCCGTTCATGGTCTTGCCGGCCGAGGCTTGCACGTCGATCCTGCCCGCGGCCGTCTCGGCCCCAACGAGCGTCAGCTTGCCCGGACCGAATTGGTTCGTCTCGAGCGCGAATGCGCCGTCGATGCCGGTCGTCGCCACGAGCAACAGTTCGAGCGTGCCGCCCTCGAGCACGCGACGGCCCGGAACACCCCCCATCGCGATCTGCTGCGCCGGTTGCCAGCGCACGGTCGCATTGACCACGGGACGCCCTTCGGCATCCAGCACGATGCCCTGCAACATGCTGCTGAGTCCCTTCTCGAGTCGGACCGACGGCGTGCCGGGCCAGAGGTCGTACTCGGCGAACGGCGAGCCCGGCTCGACGAGTTCGGCATAGGACTGGTGGCCGGGCGCCTGCACGAGCAGCTTCGCGGCCGCGGTGCCTGTCGCGGGCAGCACGAACATGCCATCGGCATTGCTCGTCGCCGTCACCGGTGCCCCGGCCCCGGGTGACCACACGATCGTCGCTCCGGCCAACGGAGTCAGCTCGGGGCGGCTGCGCACGCGACCGCGCAAACTCGTTCTCGGCAGCGGCTGCAGCGCGACTCGCACTTGCGCGGCCGGCGCCGTCACCGGTCCGACAGCCTGTGGCTCGCAATCGCCGTGACGCACGTTCAGCGTGACGCGACCGGGCAGCAGCGGGCCGATCGCGAACGCGCCGTCGGCCGCCGTCGTCGCGACGAGGCCCAACGGTTCGCCACCCTGCACGGTCAGTTCCGCGCGAGCCAGCGGCGCCGAAGTCACCGCATCGACCACGAGACCACTCACGGTCTCGCCACGCACGAGCTGGATCCGCACCGCAGCGCCGCCCGCACCGGCACCACCCTCGATGCGGAGCTCCGAGCTGCCGACGAGACCGCCGGGCGTCGCGACCTCGAGCGTGAACACGCCAGCGCACACGAAGCGCACTTCGGCGCCATCACCGAGCCGGTGCACGCGGTTCTCGGCGAACGAACCGAGCTGCACGGGCACCGAATCGCACACGGGCAGCGCGGCCAGCATCGTGTGCTCGGTCCACGCGCGCTGCAGCAGCGCGTCGCCGGCCGGCACCGGCGACCGGGCCGGGCTCGGTTCGCGCGGCCGGAAGCGCACGAACGCTTCCGCGACGCGCTTGCCTTCGGGATCGACGAAGTGGAACGACCGGCGCCACGACCAGGCATCGCGCACGAGCAAGACCTGTTGTGGCTCGGCCTCCGTCGACCCGAGCCGCGTCGGCACGAGGCGCAGCAGGTAGCCATCGTTCACGACGGCGAGCTGTTCGCGGTCCGCGAGCGGCAAGGCCGCGAGTCCGCGTTCGTCCGTGAACGCGATCTCGGCACCACCCTGCACACGACGCACCGCGGCCCCCGCGATCGGCTTCATCGTCGCGTGGTCGACGACTTGCAGACATGCAGTAACCGCGTCGGCGAGACCTTCGGCGTTCGGGCGTGTTGGTTCCGCGCGCGTCGCGACCGTGCCATTGCCGGGGCCCGCGCCGATCACGGCACCTGCCGAGGAGCTCGCGTCTGTCTGCGCGCCGGCGTCGGTCGCGTCTCCGGGCGCGATTTCGGGGCCCGACAGCCATGCCGCAGGACCACCGGTAGCCCACAACCAGGCACCGAGCGCCAAGAGCAGGCAGAACACGACCAGAGCACGCATCGAAGGCACGCCAGCATACCCCGCCCTATGCTCAGCGCGCCTTGCTGCCGCCCGCCGCCACCTCGATGACCCCGTTTTCCCATGTCGCCTGGCGGCTGCTGCTCGGCTGCGCGTTCGCGGCGGCGCTCGTGTTCCTGCTCGTGGCGGGCCAGCGCATCTTCTATCCGCACGAGCTCGAGTGGATGGAAGGCGCCATGGTCGACCACAGCGCACGCGTCGCGGACGGCCTGCCGCTCTATTGCGCGCCGGGACCCGAACACGTGCCGTTCCTCTATGCGCCGCTGATGTTCTGGCTCGGCGGGTTCGCGATGAAGCTCGGGCTGCCCGGACTGCTCGCGCTGCGTCTCGTCGCGACCGCGGCGACGGCCGGCACAACGATGATCATCGGGCACTGGGTGCGACGCGAGACCGGCAAGTTGCTGCCGGGTCTCGTCGCGATGGGCGTGTTCCTCGGCGGCTACGGGTGGTTCGCGTGGTGGTACGACCTCGCGCGCAACGACACGCTGTTCGTGCTGCCGTGTCTCTGCACGGCCTACGTGCTGCGACACGGCACCTCGCGACGCTGGCTGCCCGCGGCCGTGCTCGCGACCACGGCCGTGCTCGCGAAGCAATCCGCGCTGATGTGGCTGCCAGCGATCCTGATCGGTGCGCTGTGCCACGACTGGCGCAACGCGTTGCGTTTTGGCGCGGCGACGCTAGGGGGCATCGCGGCCGCAACCGGTCTGATGCACTGGGCGAGCGACGGGTGGTCGACCTTCTTCCTGTTCGAGATGCCGCGGCACCACGGCTGGAACGGCGAACGCAAGCTGCTGTTCTGGACCGAGGATCTGCGGCCGATGTGGCCGCTCGTCGCACTCGGTCTGCTCGGCTTCGTGCTGCAGTGGCGGGCCGGGCAACGCCGCGAGGCCCTGTTCCTCGCGGCCGTCGGTTGCGGCGGTGTCGTCACGTCGTGGTTCTCGCGCCTGCATGTCGGCGGCTTCGACAACGTGCTGCTCTACGGCTTCGCGGGCGCGTGCGTGCTCGGGCCGGCGGCCGCGGCCGCCGCGAACACGCGTTGGCTCCAAGTCTCGGTGCCTTTCTTGCTGCTCGTGCAGTTCGTGTCGCTCGGGCTAGCCGCGACACGGCCCTCGAGCGAGAACGGCCGCTGGCCTCGCACCACGCGCTACCCGATGCTGCCTTCGCCGGCGCACCGCCGGGCCCACGAGGAGCTGCTCGCGTTCGTGAAGAGCCAACCTGGCCCCGTGTGGATCCCGGGCCACGGTGGCATCAGTGGGCAGGCTGGCAAGGGTACAAGCGCGCACGGCCAAGCGATCTTCGACCTCATGCAACTGCTGCCGCGGAAGCCCGACGGCACGTTCGATCTCGCGACGCTCGACGACCGCAGCAAGCTCGCCCACTTGTCAGAGCGCGCGCGGCGAGCACTCGCCAGCCTGCTCGATGGAACCGCGGTGGCTCTGCGCGAGAAGCGGTTCGCGGCGATCGTCGTCGATTCGGTCGGCGCGCATGCGTTCGAGGCGCTGTTCAACGCCGGGCTCGCCGGTGCGGACGGCCAGCGCGGCACGGCAGACGATCCCTACGTGCGTCTGCCGGGCCCGCTGCTGACGGAGCCACGCGCGATCAGCCCGTTGTTCGGGTACGAAGTGCATTCGCCCTACGCGCTCGTGCCGCGACGGTGACGCGGTCAACCGCGCACGATCGTGATGTCGCCGCGCGAGAGCGGCATCGGCACGCGCCGCTGGTGGCCGTCGCGGGTCTGCAGTAGCAGCCAGGCCGCCGTGTCGCTGACCATCAAGTCGGGGGAACGCCCGTTCTCGATCGCATACGAAGTGTTGCTCTCGGTGCTGCCCTGGCCGAGCTGCCGCGTGATGCGCATCGGCTTCTCGTTGGCGTCGAGCACACGCAGCGACGCCGCAGTCGCGACACCGGGAAGCGCCTCGTAGCGGAAGCGACACAGGCAAGCGAGCCTGATCTGCAGGTTCACACCAGGATCGTCGGCCGGCAGCTCGTGGTAATAGCTGTCGACGTCCTTGCCATCGAAACGCAACAGCAGGTTCTCGCGCGGCACGGCCTTGAACTCGAAGCTCCCGTCGGGCCCCGAACGGACCTGCCCGCCGGTCTGATACGAGGTCCTGCCCTCCACCTCGTGCACGCGCATCGTCAGCCGCACGCGCACGTCGGCAATCGGCATGTCGCGGCGATCGACCACGCGACCCCAGACGCGCTCGCGGAAATCCGCGTTCGGAACGGTGAACACGTAACGCGTCGCACCAGCGGGGATCGCTTCGCTGAGCACGGTCCGCAGCGTGCGTTCGTTCCACGCGCGCAGCACGTAGTCGTGCCCACGCCGCAGACCTGCGATGCGGAAAGTGCCGTCCTTGCCGATCTTTTGCAGGTTCGGATTCACGACCCGTTCGGGGCCCGCCGGCATCATCCGCGGGTCCTGTTTCTGCGCGCGCCCACCGGCAGCGAGATCCTCCGCGAGCATGTTCGGAAAGCTGACCAACCCACAGTCGGTGCCGCGGTAGAGCTCGAGCTGCCAGCCTTCGCACGGCGCGCCGCCGGTTTTTTCGACCAACCATCCGTCGATGGTCAACGCCCTGCCCGGCAGCACGATCTCGAGCACCTCGTCGGACCTGAACTCTGGAGTCTGTGCCAGATCGTCGATCACCGCGGGTTCGTAGCCTTCGAGCGTGGCCACGAGATCGTCACCGCGCGCGACCTGGTCGCGCTGCACGACGAACGATCCGTCCGGTTCCATCTGTGGCTCGCCGGCACCGATGCGCACGCGCGCACCGTTGGCCGGCGTCCGCGTCTCGAGCAACACGCGGCCCCTCAGTTCGCCCTTGACGGCGGCGCGCTCCAGCTGCGGAGCAGGTGGCGGATTCGTGGGCTCGACACGTTCGCGTTCGGTCGCTGGCATCTCCTCGGCCGTCACGACCTCGGTGACGGCCTCGGGGGTCTTCGATGCAGCCGCCGGAGCCTGCTCCTCATCGACGGTCGGCGACGGTTCGCCGCGCGACCACGGCACGAGCAGCAAGCCCACGAGCAGGACCGCCGCCGCGACCACGGCGATGATCCATCGATGCGCGGCGGAGTCCACGGGTGGATTCTTGCTGTTCGCGCCCGCAATGGCGAGAGGCATCGCCGCGCGGAAACACCGGCCCGCCCGCGCGGCTACGGTCGCCGCTCTTGCTGCTTGCGTGATCCACACGCGCTCGCTAGCTTCCGCCCCCCCGTGCTCCCCGGGAACGCGGCTTGGCGCGGGCAGATAGCTCAGTTGGTAGAGCACAGCACTGAAAATGCTGGGGTCGCCAGTTCAACTCTGGCTCTGCCCACCATCCACAAGATCGCCGCGCACCTGCGCGCGCTGGCGGCCCGTGCGCTTCTCGGCACATCGCCACGGAACTCTGCCGAATCAGTTGCTGCACAGCGCCAAGTCCCCACCACAGGTGACGGATTCCCACGGCGCTACGATCCCGAAGCCGACTGGCTGGTAGTGACCTGCGCGCGAGCTCTCGGCATCAATGTGGAAAGTCGCTGGTCCGGTTCCAAAGCGCCCATGCCATGGCCCGGGCAGGGTTCCACTTACTCCGCGTGCACTCGCAGCCGCCGGCGCATTACGTTGCTGCCATGCTCGCTCCCGAGACCGGCGCCGCATTCTGGTCGCGACCCAAGCGTGTGCTCTTCCGCTTCGTGTTCGTCTACCTGATCCTCTACATCCTCCCATTCCCGTTGGAACTGATCCCGGAGACCAAGCCGGCAACCGACGGATTCGAAACCGCATCGAACGCGGTGCTGGCATGGTTCGGCAAGAACGTGCTCTTCATCGGGCAGGACCTCGCCCCCTTCGATACCGGCAGCGGCGACACGACACGCGACTACGTGGCGCTCGCGATGCACACGACCTTCGCGGTCATCATCGCCGGAATCTGGTCGCTGCTGGGGCGCAGGTCGAACCACGCGCGGCTCGCCGACCTGCTGCGGACCTATGTGAGGTTCATGCTCGGAGTCACGATGCTCGGCTACGGCAACGCCAAGTTCTTTGGCGGGCAGTTCTCGAGCAGCGACGGCCTCTGGTTGGTTTCGACGTGGGGCGATTCGTCGCCGATGGGAGTCGTCTGGAACTTCATGGCCGCATCACCGGTCTTCACGGCCTTCACTGGCATCGCGGAGTGCCTCGGCGGCGTGCTGCTGTTCTGGCGGCGTACGACGACGCTCGGCGCCATGTTGATCAGTGCCATGATGCTCACCGTCGTGTTGATCAACTTCTGCTACGACGTGCCGGTCAAGCTCCACTCGGTGCACCTGCTGTTGATGTCGATCGGACTGCTGCTGCGCGATGCGCCTCGCCTCGCGGACGTCTTGTTGTGGCACCGCGCGTCGCAGCCGCTGCCGCTGCGATTGCCGTTGTCGCGATGGATCTTCTGGCCCGAACGTCTGGTCAAGTTCGCATGCGTCTGCTGGATCCTGTTCAGCTACGGCCAACCCATCTACGTGCGCTGGGAAAACCGAGGTGCGCCAGCGGGACCCCTCGACGGGCTCTACGAAGTCGCCGAGTTCGTGCGCGACGGCGCCGTGGTCCCACCGCTGCCGGACGCTGCGCGTTGGCAGCATGTGTTGCTGAGCAGGACCCCGTACTTCCCTGACTATCCTGTGCAGGAAATCGCAGAGCTCGCGATGTCCGACGGCAAGACGCGCGCCTGCTACCAGCTGTCGGTCGATGCGGCGCAGTCGACGGTGACCTTGAAGCAACAGATGCGGCCCGGGAGCGAAGCACAAGCGTCGCCACCCATCGTGCTCAAGTACCGCCGGGAAACTCCGGGTGCGGCTGGCAAGCCGGTCGAAGCCGCCGCACCGGCCGACCGGCCAACAGCCGTCGAGGCACCCGCCAAGCCCGAGCAGGGGAAGACTACCGAGCCGACCACAACCCCAGCTCCGGCTCCAACCACAGTCCCCACTCCGGCACCGACTCCGTCGCCAGCGGCCGTTGCGGAGCCTGCCTTGCTCGTGCTCGAGGGCACATACAATGGCGCCGCGATCACGGTCCGGTTGCGCGAGCTGCGCGGCGATTCGTTCCTGCTGCGCAACCGCGGCTTTCACTGGATCAACGAATACCCGTTCAACCGGTGACCGGCGCACCGGCGCGTGCGGGCGGGTAGCGAATCGAGACGTCCTCCGAGATCCCCGGAACGCTCCCTTCCCAAGGGCGTTCGGCCCGCCCTCTTTCCCGACGAGCCCAGACATGACCCTGCTGCGTTCTCTCTGCTTCGCTTTCCTCATGCCGGCCATCATGCTGCAGCCCTCGATGGCCCAGACACCGACGGATGCCCAGCGACTTGCTGCCGCCTGCAACCAATTCGCGGCGGACCTGCACGCGAAGCTGTCGGCGCAGGGATCGCCGACGAACTCGCCCGCGAGCATCTCGATCGCGTTACTGATGCTGCTGCCCGCCGCACGCGCGGAGACGGCGCGCGAGATGGCGAGCATGCTGCATCTTCCCGACGACCTCGCGGGGGAACGGCTGCACACCGCCGCGCGCAAGCTGCTCGAAGGCGTGGGCTTCCTCGCCGACAAGCAGAAGCATGCGGATGCCGAGAAGAAGTCGGACGACCGCCCTGTGCTCGTGCTCACGAACGACGTCTGGGTGCAGAACGGCCTCGATCTCGTGCCCGCCTACGTCGAGCTGTTGCGCACTTCGTTCGCGGCTGGACAAGCCGCGCTCGACTTCCACGGCGATACTGAGGCTGCGCGCGTCAAGATCAATGCGCACATCGCGAAGGCGACGAACCAACGCATCGCCGAGCTGCTCGCCCCCGGCGTGCTGAACACCGATACGCGCGTCGTGCTCACGAACGCGCTGTGGTTCAAGGGCGCGTGGCAGCAGCGGTTCTACCCCGAGGCCACGACCAAGGCGCCGTTCCTGCTCGCCAGTGGCACGAGCGTCGACGTACCGACGATGTGCCACACGGAGCACCACGGCTACGCGGAGGGAGACGAGTGGCAGATCCTGACGATGGGGTTCCGTGCGAGCCGCATCGTGTGCGACATCGTGCTGCCGAAGAAGGGCTGTTCGCTGGCCTCGGCCGAAGCGACGCTGCGCGCGGGCGAATACGTGCGTTCGCTGACCGGCGAGAACGTCGACGTGCGGCTGCCGCGCTTCAAGGCCGAGGCCACTCACTCGCTGCGCGCACCGCTGCAAGCGCTCGGCATGCGCGCCGCGTTCTCGCAGCAGGCGGACTTCTCGGGCATGCACGACGGCACCGGAACCGACGACCGCTTCTTCGTCACCGAGGTCGTGCACAAGGCGTGGGTCGCCATCGACGAGAACGGCGCCGAAGCCGCGGCAGCGACCGCTGTCGTGCTCTCGCCGACGGCGGCCATGCAGCAGGGACCACCGAAGGTGTTCCACGCCGATCGCCCGTTCGCCTTCGTGCTGCGCGATGCCGCGACCGGTCTCGTGCTGTTCGTCGGCCGCGTCGAAGATCCGCGCGCCAACCAGGGCTGAACGCGCGGGCGCTGCTGGCCAACGGCTCCCGGCAGTGCATACACTGCCGCCCATGATCTCCGAGGCCATCACCGTCGCCGAGTATCTGGCGTCTCTTCCCGCCGACCGTCGCGAGGCCATCGCCGCCGTGCGCAAGGTGATCCTCGAGAACCTCGACAAGGAGTACGAAGAGACGATGCAGTACGGAATGATCAGCTACGCGGTGTCGGCTGGTGCTTTCCCCGCGGACTTCCCGTACGACCCGAAGCATCCGCTGCCGTTCGCGGCGCTCGCCTCGCAGAAGGACTACATGTCCGTCTACCTGATGGGTGTCTACTCGGACGACGGCAACGAGCACGCGGACTGGTTCCGCAAGTCGTGGGCAAAGGCCGGCAAGAAGCTCGACATGGGGAAGTGCTGCGTGCGCTTCACGAAGCTCGACGACGTCGCGCTCGACGTGCTCGGCGAAGCAATCCGCCGCATCCCGGCCAAGCGCTACGTCGAGATCCACGCGCAGGCCATCTCGCACCTGGGCAAGGACTCCTCGGGCAGCGCAGACGCCGCTCCCGCCACACCGGAGCCCGCGGCCGTGACGGCGAAGCCACCCTCGAAACAATCGGCGAAGCCACACAGCAAGCCCGCTTCGAAGCAATCGGCGAAGCAATCGGCGAAGCAACACGGGGCTCCTTCGAAGCAATCGGCGAAGCAAGCCGCGAAGCAACACGGGGCTCCTTCGAAGCAGTCGGCAAAGCAAGCCGCGAAGAAACCCGCGAAGAAGACCGCCGCGCACAAGCACGCCGCGAAGCGCCGCTGAGCGGCGACCCTAGCCGGTGCGAACCGCGGTCAACCAGCCGTGGCGGTCCTCCGCCTGCCCACGCACGATCGAGAAGAAGCTCTGCTGCAAGGCCTTCGTCATGGGCCCGCGCTTGCCGTCCCCGACCGGCAGCCCGTCGACGGACCGGATCGGCGTCACTTCCGCGGCGGTACCGGTCAAGAACGCCTCGTCCGCCGTGTAGAGCGTCTCGCGCGGCAGATGCTGCTCGACGACCGGGATGTCGACGTCGCGGGCCAGCTGCATCACGAGGGTTCGCGTGACACCCGCGAGGATCGACGAGGCGACGGGCGGTGTCGACAGCTTGCCCTTGTGCACGAGGAAGATGTTCTGACCGGTGCCTTCGCTGACGCAGCCGCCGACGTCGAGCACGATCGCCTCGTGGAAGCCGCGCTGCTTCGCTTCGCTGACCGCGAGCGCGGAGTTCACGTAGTTGCCCGCGCACTTCGCCATCGCGGGCAAGGTGTCGGGCGCCATGCGTCGCCAGCTCGAGACGCCGACGTCGATGCCGTGTTCGAGAGCGGCCTCGTCCTTGCGGATCCAGGGGAACGTGGCGATCGCGACCTCGACGGGGCACTCGTCGGGCCACACGCCGAGCGCGCCGTAGCCGCGATAGACGAGCGGCCGGATGTAGCAGGCGTCCGGTGCGTTCGCGCGGATCGTGTCGATGATCCCGGTGCGGATCGCGGCCGGTGAATACGGGATCGGCAGCCGCACGATCTTGCACGAGTGGAACAGTCGCTCCACGTGCGCGTCGAGCGCCACGACCGCCGGCCCGCGCGGCGTGGCGTAGGCCCGGATTCCCTCGAAGGCGCTGGATGCATAGTGCATGGCATGCGTCAGCACGTGCACCTGTGCCTTGTCCCAGGCGACGAGTTCGCCGTTCCACCAGATCTTGGGTTGAGGGATGAGCTTCATGGCGCCGCGAAGTCTAGCGAGAAGCGCCCCCGCTCGGCGCACACTTCTCCTCACGGCCGGCCCCTGGTGGAATGGCGAACATGCTGTTCCTCCGCCGCTCTCCGGTGACCCTTGCAATGCTCTTGTCCGCATGCTCGGGCACGGCCCCCGTTCCGACCCGAGCTCCCGAGTACGCGCTGACCCATCAGGAGCTCCTGCCCCTTCGCGAACAGAACCACGCATACCAGTGGCACAACATCATGCAGGAGGTCGCGGCGCGCGACGTGGAGCGCCACGGCGCGCGACCTCCCGTGCTGTCGCGGCAGATGATGATCTGGGCAGTGTCGATGTTCGACGCCTGGGCGGCATACGACGACAAGGCCGTCGGCAGCCGGCTCGGCGGCAGCCTGCGCCGCCCGCCCGAGGAGCGCACGCTCGCGAACAAGAACAAGGCGATCGCCCACGCGAGCTATCGGGCGCTACTCGGCGTCTACGCGCCCGATGCCGCGTTCCTGCGCGAACGCATGCAGGCGCTCGGCTTCGACCCCGACGACGCATCGACGGACCCGACCACGCCACAGGGGATCGGCAACACGGTCGCCGCCGCGGTGCTCGCATACCGCATGCACGACGGCAGCAACCAGCTCGGCGACGAACCCGGCTGCGACGGCACCCCCTACAGCGACTACACGAACTACAAGCCCGTGAACCCGCCCGATCGCATCGTCGATCCGGACCGCTGGCAGCCGATCACGTTCACGCGACCCGATGGCACGAAGTTCACGCCGGGCTTCCTGACGCCGCACTGGTATCGCGTCGAGCCGTTCGCGCTCGAGTCGTCGGCGCAGTTCCGCGCCGAGCCGTTGCCGCTGACGACCACGAACGACGCGCTGCTGCGCGAGCAGACCGCCACCGTGCTGGCGATGAACGATTCGCTGACGCCGCAGCAGAAGGCCATCGTCGAGTTCATGCGCGATGGTCCGCGATCGACCGGCCAGAGCGGGCACTGGTTGCGTTTTGCGCAGGACGTGTCGCGGCGCGACCATCACGATCTCGATCGCGACGTGAAGCTCTACTTCGCGATCGCCGTCGCCGCCTTCGATGCGTTCATCGCGTGCTGGGAGACGAAGCGCCACTACGACAGCTCGCGGCCGTGGACCTTGGTGCGCCACTACTACCGCGGCCAGAAGGTGAAGGGCTGGGCGGGACCGCAGGGAGGCGTCGTCGAGATGCCCGCCGAAGAATGGCATCCCTACTCGCCGTACGTGTTCATCACGCCGCCGTTCCCCGGCTACACGAGCGGGCACGCAACCGTCAGCGGCGCGTGTGCGAAGGTGCTCGAGCTGTTCACGGGCAGCGACCGCTATGGCGCCGTGGAGGTGCGCAATTGCTGCACGATGACCGAGACGACAAGAGGGGATCAGGTCGGACTCGACCTGCCGACGTTCTCCGCGACCGCGGAGATGGCGGCCAGATCGCGCGCGCTCGGTGGCTATCACATCCCGATCGACAACGACGTCGGGCTGCGCATCGGCCGCGAGCTCGCGGTCTGGTCGTGGCCGAAATACTGCAGCTACTGGGAAGGAACCGCGACCGTGCGGCCAGTGCGAGCCGCGCCGCCGCGGTGACACGGTCCGCTCCGCGGTGTCACTGCGGGCGGGCCTGCGCGCTCACGAGCGCGATGAGCCAGCTGCCGTCGACCTTGCGGGCGGCGAGGACCACGAGCGAACCCTCGCCGAGCACCGCGGTCTGCGTGATCCGTGTCGCAGTCAGGCGGGGCAACTGAATCGTGACGGGCTCTGCAGTTTCCACGACGGTTGTCCGGAACTCGGCGATCGGCATCTCGACTTCCTGGAAGACGACGTCGCAGGCGATGCCCAACGTGCCGTCGGGCAGGAAGGTCGCCAACACCTCGGTTTCGTTGCCGTCCCAGACGACATCGACGACCGGATCGGCGATCACCTTGTCGCCGGTCTTCGTGATCGTGAAGTCCTTGATGTAGGCAGTCTGGTTCTTCACCGCGAGGTTCGCGCGCTGCAGCGGCAACACCGACAGCTTCGGTGCGACTAGTCGGGTCGCCGCGGTCTTGGCCACGGCGTCCGCGAAATCGTGCGCGTCCTGCTTGCCGAAGACGTTCTCGTAGGTGACGCGTTGGTCGCGTTCGACCTGCACGAGGCGGTCCTTCAGTTTGGCGAACGCCTTGTCGTCGCAGCCGAACAGCTGCACGTCTACGTCGATCAGTCGTTCCCGGCGCTCGGTGGCGAGGCGAAACAGCCGTTCCGCCGCCGCGATCTGCTCCGGCGAGCCGAGCAGCGCCAGCCATCGGTCGCCGAGCGCGCGGAAGTCGTCGCCCGGGCCCAGCGACGGGTCGAGGAATCGGCGGCTCTTGCGACTTCCCGCCGGGCCGTCGCCGCCGGGCGCTCATCGCGGAGGGCCGCGGTCCTGCCACCGCGGTCGGGAAATGCGCGGAAATCAGAATAGTCCTGGGGCCGGTGCAATGTCCTCGCCCTCGCCGCACTGGCGCTTCGCCATCGGCTGCGTTCTCTCTCCCTGGAGGCCTCATGTTCGTCCGTTCCCTTGTGGTCGTCTGTCTTGCCACGTTTTGTGCCGCCCCGCTCCGGGCTCAGGTCGTGATCCCCGAGGGCGCCATGGAGAACTTCGAGCGCGCCTACGCGCAGGTCGAAGCCGCCGAAAAAGCCCTGGCCGCGGCGAAGAAGGAGCTCCGTCAGATGCGCACCGCGATGCAGCGCGCGCAGGCAAGCCACGAGCGTGAGATCGAAACCACGCAGGAGAAGCACGAGAAGGAGCAGCAGAAGCACGAAAAGGAACAGCAGAAGCTCCGGCGCGAGCTCGAACGCACGCAGAAGGCGCTCGAGCGGCAGCGCAAGGAAGTCGAGATCCGAGAAGCGCAGCAGGGTGAGCAGGAAGGACAAGTCCGCGCCGCCGTCGCGCAGGAACTCGAACGCGCCCACGAGGAGCTCGCGACCGCAGTCCAGGCCCTCAGCGACGATGCCCCCAAGGCCGCGCGCGCCAGCCTCGAACGCAGCCAGAACCGCCTGCAAGGTGCGATCAACCGGGCCTCGCGCGGCCGTGGTGGGAACTGCTCCCCGCCGCGGCGCACGATCGTGAACAAGGCCACCGTGGTGACCGTCCCGAGCAGCGTGACCGACGTCTCGGTCGAGACCTGCCCGGCCTGCCCGGACACGCCCGCTGTCGTCAGTGTGCCTGCAGCGGAATCGGCCCCGTGCCCCGCTCCTGCGACGACGCCGGTGTCACCGGCGCCTCTCACGACCTCGACGCCAATCCCGGCCCCCGCCCCGACACCGGCCACCACCCCGACACCTACCCCTGCCCCGACGCCGGCCAAGCCCGCACGACTGATCAACTGAAGGCTCATCGCGGGCGCGTGAACACAGAACCGAGATGAGAGGGCCGGTCCGACTGCGTGCGCGGACCGGCCCTCTCATTTCATCTCAGCCGCCCCTGGCTCCGACCGGACCGGACCGCTCGAGAGCCCGCAGCCGTGGGCGCTGCCGCTTTCCTTCAAGGCCGGCCGCGATTCGACCGATGGCATTGGCGGCAGGGCAGTCTCCGGCCGTGCCGCCAGCCAGAGCCCGCTGACGAGGCCATGCCAACAACCGAAGTCGACTCGACCGCACGAGCACGCATCGCGCAGGTGTTCCGCTACCTGCAGGAGTTGCATCGGATCAAGACGCCGCCGATCGTGCAGCTCGACCAGCGCGAGTGGGTGTTGCGCTTCGATCGACTGCCGCGCACTCCGCACGTCGAGCTCGGGTTCCAGTTCGACGCCGCCGGGTGCATGGCCGCCGACACCGGCCACGACGCCTCCGGGTTCGTGCTGCGCGTCGAGCGCCCGACCGAGACCGAGTGCCCCGAGCCGTCGGTGATCCTGAAGAACTGGCTGAAGCCCGAGTACCACGACCCCGCGGCCTCACCCGAAGAGGTCGTCAAGAAGACGCTGAAGCTGCACGGCGGCGCGCGGCAGGGATTCACGGCCTCGGCCGAACGCGTCGAAGCGTTCGAGAAGTGGAGTGCCGAGCGCGCGACCTGGGCTGCCACGGCGCTGCAGATCGCCGACACCTACCGCGTGTTCTCGGACTTGTTCGACCTCTATGCACGGTTCGAACGCGAGTCGGAGAAGTACCAGCTCTATCTCGCGGACGGCATCCTCGAGGTCGCGCACGAAGAGGGCGCCGTGCGCCATCCGCTGCTGCTGCAGCGCGTCGAGCTGCGCTTCGACCCCGCGGTGCCCGAGTTCCGGATCGTCGACTCGGCAGCGCCGCCCGAGGCATACACGCCGCTGCTGCGCCATCTGGGCATCGACGGACGCGCAATCCAGCAGGTCGTCGACGCGGTCGCGGCCGGGCTCGTCCATCCGCTGGCGGGCGAGGAGACCAGCGCGTTTCTGCGCGACCTCGCGCAGCGGTTCTGGACCGACGGCCAGTTCAGCGACGAGCCACAGCCGCCGGCATGGACGGGCACCCCGCGGATCGTGCGCGCTCCGCACCTGATCCTCGGCAACCGCACTCAGGACCTCGCCGAGAACATCGGCCGCTACCTCGATTCCATCGAGCAGGGCGCGGAGCTGCCCGAGTCGCTGCTGCGCATCGTCGGCGTCGAGCGAAGGCGCGCGGCCCCGCCCGACACAGCACCGCCCGAGGTACTGCTGACGAAGCCGGCCAACGCCGAGCAGATCGAGGTCATCCAGCGCCTCGAGGAGCGTGGCGCCGTGCTCGTGCAGGGCCCGCCGGGGACCGGCAAGAGCCACACGATCGCGAACCTGATCGGACACCTGCTGGCGCAGAAGAAGAGCATCCTGGTCACGAGCCACGCCTCGAAGGCGCTGCGCGTAGTGCGCGAGAAGCTGGCGCCGACGCTGCAGCCGCTGTGCGTCAGCGCGCTGCACAGCGACGAGGACAGCGCGCGCCAGCTCGAGGAGTCGATCACCGGCATCGTCAACACGCTGGCCTCTACCAGCGAGAAGAAGCTCGACAACGAGTTGCAGAAGCTCGACGAGCACCGGCGTGAGCTGCTGGCACAACAGCAGCAGCTGCAGCAGGAGCTGTTCGCCGCGGTCGTGGACGAACACCGGCAGCTCGAGCTGCATGGCGAGAAGCTGTCGCCGGCGGAGGTCGCGCGGCGGCTCGCGGAGTGGCGCGGCAAGCACGACTGGATCCCGGGCCCCGTGGCCGCCGACGCCGAGCTGCCGCTCGATGCAGCGGAATGCAGGGAGCTGTACGAGCTGACGGCCGAGTTCACCGCCGAGCAGGAGGCGATGGCGGGCGCCGCGCTGCCGGACGCAGCCGCGTTCCCGACTCCGAAGGAGTTCGCGGCGCTGCTCGACGAGCTGGCCGCGCTCGAGAAAGCGCGCGCCGACGTCGGCAGCGAAGTGTGGAAGCACGAGCAGCAGGATCCCGACAGCTTCGCGGAGCTGCTGAAGCGGCTGCGGCAGGCGGTCGAGATCCTGCACGACCGTACTGACTGGGTGCGCGACTGCATCGACGCCGGACGCGCGGGTGGGCCGCGCCAACAGGGCTGGCTGGACCTCGCCGCGCACATCACGGCTTGCGCCGAGCAGATCCCTGCGTACGAGACACTGGCGCTCGAGTACGGACCCGAGATCGAGGACGGGGACTACCCGGAAGGGCTGGCCACCACCTGCACGCGGGTCGCCGAGCACCTCGAAGCCGGTGGGTCGCTCGACACGTTCACGGACTGGGGCCAGAGCGAGTGGGCGGAACTGATGCAGCGCACGCGCGTACGCGGCGCGCCGCCGGAGACCGCCGAGCACTTCTATGCGCTGGCCGCCGAGCTCGCGATCCGCGAGCTGCGGGCCGGTCTGCTGCGGCGCTGGGACGCCGTGATGGCGCCGCTCGGGGCGCCGGACGCCGCGTCGCTCGGCAAGCGTCCCGAGGTCAAGGCGCTGCGGCACGCGGCCGGCATCCAGCAGGCGCTGGAGTGGCATCAGAGCGTCTGGTCCTCCTTCGAACAGGAGCTGGACGGCATCGGCCTCGACTGGCGGCGGCTGCTGAAGGTCACAGCACTCCCGGGGTCCGCGGGCGTCGATGCAGACGCGGCGATCCTGGCGCTCGTGGAAGAACAGCTCGAGCCGGTGCTGCAGGCGCGGCAGCGCCAGCTGCGCCTGCTCCACCTGCGGCACGAACGCGACGGCTGGCTCGCGTCGCTCGACTCGATGCCGAAGCAGAAGCCCCTGCAGGCGCTGCTGCAGCGGCTCCGCGCCAGCATCAAGAAGGGCGACTACGACAGCTATGCGGGCGCCTGGCAAGAGCTCGCGGAGCTGCGCGTGGCGCACGGCCGGCTGAAGCGCAAGGACGAGCTGCTGGTCCGGCTCGACCCGGTGGCCCCGCAGTGGGCCGCGGCGCTGCGCGAACGGCGGGCTCCGCACGCGACCGGCCGCGTCCCAGGCGACCTCGAGCACTCGTGGCTGTTCGCGCAGTGGTCGAGCCTGATGGAGCAACGGGCCAAGATCGACCTGGACAAGCTGCAGGAGAAGCTCGACGCGACCAGCGAGAAGCTGTTCGAGCGCACCGCGCGCTACGTCGAGAAGAGCTCGTGGCTCGCGCAGCTGCACCGCACCGGGCTCGCCGAGCAGCAGGCGCTGACCGGCTGGCTCCAGCTGCAGAAGAAGATCGGCAAGGGCAACGGCAAGCACGTGCCGCGCCTGAAGGAAGAAGCGGGCCGCGCGCTGTCGCGCTGCCGCGGCGCCGTGCCGGTCTGGATCATGCCGCTCTCGCGCGTGTTCGAGTCCTTCGACCTCGTGACGACGCGCTTCGACGTCGTGATCCTCGACGAGGCGAGCCAGTGCGACGTGATGGGACTGCTGGCGCTCGCGCTCGGGCGCGAAGTCGTCGTCGTCGGCGACCACGAGCAGGTCAGCCCGTACGCGGTCGGCCTCGCCGCTGACCGCATCCGTGCCTTGATCGACGAGTTGCTGCCCGACGTGCCCAACCGCCAGCTCTACGACGGCAAGACCTCGGTCTACGACCTGGCCCAGCAGTCGTTCGGCGGCACGATCCGGCTGCTCGAGCACTTCCGCTGCGTGCCGGACATCATCCGGTTCAGCAACGACCTCTGCTACAACGGCGACATCCGCGCGCTGCGCGAAGCGTCGTCGACGCGTGTGAAGCCGCCGTTGGTCGCCCACCGCGTCAAGAAGGGCGTCGAACGCGACGGCATCAACGAGCAGGAGGCGCAGGAGATCGCCGCGATGGTGGCTGCCGTCTGCCGGCTCGAGGAGTACGAGGAGTCCAGCATCGGCGTGATCTCGATGGTCGGCACCGACCAGGCCGTCTACATCGACTCGATCCTGCGCAGCCGGCTCAGCACGACCGAGTACCGGCGCCGCCAGATCCTGTGCGGCAACGCTTCGCAGTTCCAGGGTGACGAGCGCGACGTGATCTTCATCTCGATGGTCAACTCGCCGGGCAGCCATCCGCTGGCGCTGCGCCAGCGCGACGACGCGCGCAAGGTGTTCAACGTCGCGGCCAGCCGCGCGCGCGACCAGCTCTGGATCGTGCATTCGCTCGATCCGCGCCGCGACCTGAAAGCCGGTGACCTGCGCCTGCAGCTGATCCAGCACGCCGAGGGTCGCGCGCGGCCGCAAAAGGGCGGCGGGGCCCGCGCCCCGCGCTTCGCGTCCGACTTCGAGCGCGACCTCTGCGAGGGCCTGGGCGCCGCCGGCTACCAGGTCCTGCGCCACTACGCGGTCGGCGACAGCGTGATCGAGCTCGTCGTCGAGGGAAAGGGCGGGCGCCGCGTCGCCGTGCAGTGCGACGGCGACCGCCTGCTGACCGACGAGGAAGTCGAGAAGATGCTCCAGTGGCAGCTGTCGCTGCGACGCCTGGGCTGGGAGTTCGTGCGCCTGCGCTCCTCCGAGGCGATGCTCGGCTTCGAGCCGGCGTTCCAGCGCCTCTGCGCGCGGCTGCGCGACCGCGGCGTCCAGCCGCTGCCGGATCGGGCGCAGGTCGCCGCCGACGCAGAACCGGCCGACCCGTTGCAGCAGAAGGTGCTGCGCCGCGCCGAGCAGATCCGCAGCCGCTGGCAGGTGCCCTCGCACGCCGAGGTGCAGGCGGCCAGGAAGCAGGTCGAGGACGACCTCGACGCGGACGACGACGACGACGGCGGCGCGAGGTAGCGCGGGCGAGCAAGCCTCGAGGCCGGAAGCAAGCCTCGTTCCGGCCGGGGTGCGGCTGAGCAATCCTGTCTCTCGCGAGCACCACAGATCGGGCGACGGTGATCGTCAGTTGGCCATCAAGGGAACTGCGCCAGGTTGGAAGCAACCAGCCCAGCCGCATTGGCACCTGGGTCCAACGAAAACCCCTGGGTGAAGAAATGAAGGACGACGCGCGCAAGGTCTTCAACGTCGCGGCCAGCCGCGCGCGCGACCAGCTCTGGATCGTGCACTCGCTCGATCCGCGCCGCGACCTGACCGCGGTTCACCGCGCGCCCGGGATCGCCGGGCCCTGCAGCAGGAACTGCTGCCAGCTCATCGCGGCCAGGCCGTGGCCAGCGACGGTGTCGACGTCTTTGGGGCTGCACAGCAGCAACGGCCTGAACGCCGGGAATCGCTGCGTGAACTCGCCGAGGTTACGCAGATCCTGGACTGCGAAGCGGCCGACCTTCACGTCGATCGCGAGTCGGCCCCAGCTGCCGACGACGACGCCGGCGATCGCGAACGGTTCTTCGCGCCAGTACGAGACGCTCTGGCCGCGATTCCAGGCGTGCGCGAGGCACGCGTTCTCGATCCAGGCCGCGTGACGGTCGCGTTCCCGTTCCGGGTCGGGAGCGCCGCGTGGATCGGCGACGGCGCACAACGCGTTGCTGAGCACGACGAGCTTCGGCGGTGCGGCGCGGCGGCGCAGCGGGCGGTCGCTGTGCTTGTCGAGGGCCGCGACCAGGAACGCCTCCTCGAGCAGCCGCAGGTACTGCGCGATCGTATCCAAGGCACCGCCGTCCTGGAGTTGGCCCTGCAGCTTCTGCAGCGAGACTATCTGCGCCGGCGACGCGGCGGCAAGCGAGAAGACCTGTCGCAGCAGCGCCGGGCGGCGCACCACTGCGAGCGCCAGCACGTCGCGGCCGATCGCCGACTCGACGATCGCGTCGCGCACGTAGGCTGTCCAACGCACCGGATCCTTCCGCAGCCTGACCGCGCCGGGATAGGCGCCGCCGGTGACGAAGTGCTGCACCGCCGCGGTCGCCGAGAGTCCGAATTCGTCGACGAGGGCACTGGCGGGCCAATGGGCCAGCGTCAGTCGCTCGAAGCGTCCTGCCAGGCTCTCGCGCGACCCGCGCGCGAGGCGCAGCGCCGACGAACCGGTGGCGACGACGTGCACGCGGGCGCCGCGCCGGCGCAGCCGGTCGTGGTGACTCTTGAGTTGCGCCGCCCAGTCGTGCAGGTGCTGGACTTCGTCGAGCAGCAGCAGGCCCGACGCTGACGCCGTGGCCCGCTGTTCAGCTTCTTGCCACAGGCGCGCGAAGTGGCCCGGCACGGCGGCCTCGGGGCCGTCGAGCGCGGAATAGACGCTGCGGCTCTTCGCCGCGTCCGCGAGTCCGAGCAGCAGCGTGGTCTTCCCGACCTGACGCGGTCCCGTCACGACCTGGATGCGGCCGGGGGCCGGTTCCGCCAGGCGACGCCGGAGCTCGGTCCGGCACTCGTCGAACGTGAAGCTGAATTCATCGACCATTGTCGAATAATTATTCGATTATGATCGAAGGACCGCTGGAGTGCAACCACTGCGCGGTTCGGGGGAGGGAGGCCACGCCCATGCGCACCTGCAGCGCATCGCCCGCGAGGACGGCGCCACCGTCTTCGTCGTGGGCCGCCGCACCGGAGAGCACCTGGGGCCTCTGCTGCACGGCGACGCGCCGCCGCACGGCGCCACGGTCTCCGCCGACACGGACGACTTCGTGATCGTGCGACGCGAACAGTGACCGGCCGCGTCTGCATGTGCGCGCCGCTGCCGGTCATCGCGTCGCCATGCATCATCCGGTGACGAGCCTCTCATGCAGGTGCGTCCCCTCCGAGTGGCTCCCACCCACCGCTGGCCGACCAGGCTGAGGCGGCGCGGCCGAGCAGATCCGCAGCCGCTGGCAGGTCAGTGGTTGACGGCGCCTTCGTGGTTACGGATCGAGCACGAGCTCGGCTTCGCCATCGGGCACGAGGCTGAACGACTTGCTCGCGCGCGTACCGAGGCGCACCACGATCCCACTCTCCATTCCCGGGCACATGAATGCTGGAACCAGCAAGAGGCCGCCCTTGTCACTGCGGGCGTTGGCGACGTAGCCCGCATGCAGGCTGATCGCGGCGCGCCCCAGCGCCACCTGCTCGGCGTCGCCGCGTGGCTCGGGGTACAAGAACCCGGCCACCTGCGCCCGCGCGCCGGCGACCGGCTTCCCGTCACGGTCTCGCACCGTCACGCGCATCGTCGGCAGCGGCGCGAGCCGAAGCACTTGCGCGTCACGCTGCGTGCGGTCGACGAAGGCAAGGGCATGCTGGGAGCCAGTCGTCGCGTAGAGCACGTGGTCGCCGGGCGGCACGTGCAAGCGAAGGCGGCCGGCCGGATCCGTTCCCGTCACGCGCAGCCAGTTCATGTTGGCGAGATTCGTGGTGTTTGCTCCAGCCACGACCGCTTGCATCGGCGACCCGGCGGCATCGACGACCTGCACGTCGAGCGTTGCCACGTCGCCAAGATCCACCGTCGAGGCAGAAGAATCCGTCCGTCAGCTGCAGCGCGTTGGTCGCGGTGACCGCGAGCGTGCTGTCGAGTGCGATCGGCACCATCTGGTGATGGAACGTCATGCCGACGAGGATCGTCGTGTTCGGCAGCGCGAACTGGAACGATGCGACGCCGCTGACCCCGGTGATCACGTCGACGTGGTCGGGTTGCACGTGCAGCGTGCAGCCGGGCAGCGCCGTCGGGAACACCGCGGCGCGCGATACCGTGCGCCACGACGCCGCCAGCAGCCCGGAAGGCGCCGCCGTGAGCGACGGTCGTGCCACACTCGTGCGGTTCCGCACGGACCAGCGGCGACGCGATGTGGGCGCACGCGAACCGACTGTGGTGTCGGCCTGACGAGAAGCGCTTCGCGCCCTCGCTGCGCCCTGTGCGCGCGGCTGCGCGGCCGCGGCGTCGAGCCGCTGCCGGATCGCGCTCAGGCCGCCGCCGACGTGGAATCGGCCGACCCGTTGCAGGTCAAGGTGGTGAGCCGCGCCGAGCCGCAGCCGCTGGCAGGACACCGAACAAAAAAGCGGTGACCGTGGTCGCTTGTGCGGCTAAAGCCGCTGCTGGCGGCAATCGTCCCGCCGCCATCCTCCCTCGGTTCCCGGAATCGCCGCCCGAGCGTGGCGGCACAGGAGCAACGCGTGCCCAGGCTCTCGGCAGCGGCAGTTTCGTTCTCTCTATTGCTGTGGGCGTGCGGCGGCAGCTCACCACCGGCGCTGCCCCCGCCGCCCGAGACGTCGCTGGAGCCAGAGCTCGGTCAGCTCGACGCACAGCAGGTGACACACCTGCTCAGGCGAACGCAGTGGACGACGGGCGCCTATGCACTCGGTGACTCGCTGGCAGGCGGCATCGACGATTACCTCCAGGAACTGCTCGACTCCACGCGCCGCGATCTGGCCACCGAGGCGGCGGCGCTCAGCCTGATAGCAGACCTCGACCACCCGACAGCAAACGAACTGGTCCGGTGGTGGCTGCACCTGATGGTGAACTCGCGCGTGCCGTTCCGCGAAATCATGGCCTTCTTCTGGCACGACCACTTCGCGACCTCGATCGAGCGGTTCGACCGCTACAGCCGCCACCTCGTCAAGGCGCAGATCGAGAAGCTGCGGTGGCTGGGCACCGGCGACCTACGCCAGTTGCTCTACTTCATGTTGACCGACCCGGCGATGCTGATCTGGTTGAACGGCGTCGACAACACGCGCGAGCAGATCAACGAGAACCTGGCCCGCGAGTTCTACGAACTGTTCACACTCGGTGTCGACAACGGCTACACCCAGGCAGACATCCAGGAGACGGCGCGGGCATTCACCGGCTACCGGGTCATGCGCGACGAGACCGCCGAACTCGATCGCGTCGTGTTCGATCCGAATCGTGCCGACACGTCGCTCAAGACCATCTTCGGGCGCACGGGCAACCATGGGTTCCACGAGGTCGTCGACCTGGTGCTCGCCGAGCGGCCGGTGGCGGAGTTCATCTGCAAGCGCCTGTTCGAGCACTTCTGCTACCCGAATGCGCCCCCCGAAGTGGTAGCGCAGTTGGCCGCGATGTTGCGCACCAGCAATTACCACATCGCGCCAGTGCTGTACGCGATCCTGCGCTCGCGCGCCTTCTTCGCCGGGAGGTCGCGCGAATCGCACCTGAAGTCGCCGGTGGAGATGGGCGTCGGACTGCTGCGCACGACGCGTTTGGCGATGCCGCTGCCGATCGTTGATTACTTCCTGGCTTCGCAAGGACAACGACCCTTGGCTCCGCCCAACGTCGGCGGTTGGCCGGATGACGACGAGTGGCTCGCCTCGGGCAGCCTGGTCTTGCGCGGCCAGTTCGCGCACGCGCTGGCGACCGCCCGGCAATACCAATCGCAGCACGGCACGCCGATCACCTTGCTGCTGCCGGCCGTGTCCGAGCGAACGGCCAACGCAGTGGTCAAGGCGTTGGCCGACCGGCTCGGCCTCGTCCTCACACCCGTCGAGATCGCTGACTACGAGCAGTACCTGAATACGCTGGCCGTCGAGGAAGGCACCGAACTGCGACTCCAACCCGATCCGTTCCGCGGCGACGACGGAACGCACGTGAACGAACGTGCGCGCGGCCTGCTGTTCTTGCTGGCACAACACCCTTCCTACCTACTGCGATGAAAGCACCCGCCCAGATCACGCGCCGCGACTTCCTCTCGACCGGCGCTGCCTTCGTTGCCGCGAGCCAGCTCAAGTCCGGACTGCCGCTGACCACCGATGGGTTCATCACGTTCATCAACCTGGTCGGCGGCAACGACGCCCTCAACACGCTGGTTCCGACGCGTCTCCAAGCCTACGCGCTCCAGCGGCCGGGAATCGCTATCACGCCGGCGGCCGGCCTGCCGCTCGACACCGGCCCATATGCAAACTTCGACTATGTGCTGCACCCCGCGATGCCGACGCTGGCGAGCTTGTATCGCGCGGGCTACGTCGCGTTCGTGCGAATGGTCGGTTACGCGGGCGCCAACATGAGCCACTTCGCATCGCAGGATGTTTGGAGCCGCGGTGCCGTCGTTCAGACCCAACCCGACAGCGGCTGGATCGCGCGATACAAAGACCTCTATGCGCCGGAGGCAATCAAAGTCGTGGCGTTGGGACTCGGCCAACGGCTCGATTTCCGCGGCGGGACCACACCGTCGACGTTCTCCTTGCTCCCCCCGGACCCGAACACCCCGACGCCGTACACATTCACCGGCGACATACCTTATCCGGCTAACGATCGTTTCAGATTCGAGCTCGCCCAGCAAGTGGCTCTTCGCGCGAGAGCCGTGGGCTTGCCCGAGCGGGCCCGCGTCGCCCAACTGGCGATGTATGAGCAATTCCCGGAACTGCGAGTGACCCCAACCGTGGTGCCACCACAGTACCCCGAATCGATCCTTGGCACGGCCCTCAGCTCATCGGCTGCGATGTTGCGCGAGGCACTGCCGGTCAAAATCTTCTATGCGCTCGGTGGCACGGTGGATGGCTTCGACACCCACTCCGAGCAAGGGGGAGTTGCCGGCCGGCATGCGTCGTCGCTCGGCGAGGTCGATGCGGCGTTGGCGGCGTACACAGCGGACTTGCAGCAGATGGGCGTTTGGAATCGGGCCGTGATCGTGCTGTTCTCGGAGTTCGGGCGCCGCAACGCAGCGACCTCCACCGGCACGGACCATGGCACGGGTGGTCTCATGATCGTTATCGGTGGCGCGGTGCGCGGCGGCATGTTTGGGCCCGACCTGACTGAGGAGTCGGTCAGCGCGTTCACCTTGCCCGCGCTGGTCGACTTCCGGACGGTCTATGAAGAGCTGCTCGCGCGTCACTTGGAAGTCGACCCCGCGCCGGTGTTCACCGAGACGTATAGCCGGCAGCCGTCGTTGGGCGTGCTCTTGTAGCTGCCGCGGCTGGCGGGTCGCCTGCACTGTGCCTATCGTGCGCGACCCATGGACCGCGCCCTGCTCCCGTTCCTCCCGCTCTCCCTGGCGGCGTTCGCCGCCGCGCTGCCGGCCCAGAAACAGATCGCCGAGTCGGTCGAAGCGATCCAGAAGCGCGTGCAGGCAGGCGGCGAACTGATCGAGATGCAGTGGCGCCGCGGAGCATCCGGTCGCCTGAGCACCTGCCCGAAGGGCAGCGACGACTGGCAGCCGCTCGTCCAGGACAAGCTCGCCGAGACGTTCGAGGTGACCGGCGCCGTCGGTTTCCTGATGACCTGGCTGCAGGGCGACAACGACGTCCTCGGCATGACCGACGGCGAACGGCACCTGCAGCGCGGCGGTGTCGGCACCGCCGATGCCGAGCTGCGCACGTTTCTCGCCACGCCGCTGCCGTCCGACGCCGACGCGCGCCACGGCGCCGCGCTCGATCGCATGGTCGCGATCGATCTGCTGCGGCGGCGCGGCGTCAAGAGCGCCATCGAGGATCTCGGCGCGCTGATGAAGCGCGAGGACCTGCCGCCGGCGCTGCGCCGCCGCGCGCAGGACGCGATCGGCGCGCTGCAGGGCGGCACGCGCGCGCTGTACCAGCTCGATCCGGCGACGCTCCCGCTGCCGGTCGCTGCCGACGCATACGTGATCTTCGACAACGGCCGCATTCCCGACCTGTCGCGGCTCGCCGACCTCGGGCGGCGCCTCGGCATGCTGTCGAGCCTCGCCGTGATCAAGACCCTCAAGGCGCCCAGCGTCGAAGACTGCCGGATCGGCCAGACCGAGAGCGACGCGATCGGCGAGATGGCGTTCGAGTTCGTGCGCCGCTTCGGCAACACGCGGATCAACCAGTACTGCGCTGCCCTGCAGATGCAGGCGGGCGAGGAGTTGCCGGTCGGCGTCTGCCTGCAGGCCGCGGGCGAGTTCGACGTCGCCACGCTCGAGAAGGCGCTGGCCGACGAACTGCGCGACAGCGGCGTCGAGATCGCGCCGAAGGACGGCACGCTGACGCTGAAGGCGAAGGAACTCGAGATCCTGATCGAACCGACGCGGTTCACGTCGGCGACCAAGGCGATGCGCGGCAGGCCGCGCCCCGAACTCGCGAAGCAGCTGCTCGCGCTCGGCAACGCGGGCATCCGCGTCGTCTTGCCGGCGAACTCCAAGGCGTGGCTCGCCATTGCGGCGCTCGAGTTGCCGCCGGCGCTCGATGGCGAACTGACGGTGACGTTCCAGCCCGAGTTCGTGGTGCGCGCGGCGATCACCGCGCGCGACGAGGACGCGGCCGAGGCGTGGCAGAAGCGCGTGCAGGCGCTGCTCGCCGAGTACGTGCCGATGGCCGAGGCACAGCTGACCAGGAAGGGCCCGGCCAGCCCGCCACTCGCCGAGCTGATCGCCGCGCTGAAGGCGATCGTGGTGCGCGCCGACGGCAAGGTCGTCACCGTCGAGCTCACGGGCAAGAAGTTCGGCTGGCCGACGTTCGAAGCCCTGGTGATGAGCGCGTTCCCCCACTGACGCGGCGCGTCGGCAACGCTGTCGGCCGCCATGCTGACCGCAGCGCGGTGAGCTGCGGGCAGGGTGGCGTGCGGGGCCATGTCGCGCTTTGCCGTGTCGCGGCTATGGTGCGCGTGCAACCATGAACACGCTCCTCGGCTCCCTCGTCGTCGCCTTGTTCGCCTGTTCGACCGTGGTGGCGCAGCGTCGCCAGCCTCTCGTCGGCAGCGTCGTCGATGCCGCCGGCAAGCCCTTGGCTGGCGCGCTGGTGACGTTGGTCGAAGACGACTCGGACGAGGTGGGACTCGACCCGGTCGACGTGTGCACCGCGACTACGAGCGAACGCGGTCGGTTCGTGGTGTCGGCGCTCGTCGGCGTCCCTTACACGGCGTTGGCGGTCGGGCTGGAGGTCGACGGGAAAGCGCTCGTCGGGCGGCCCGTCCATCGGGCCTCGTGCGGTCAGGTCTGCACGCTCCGCGTCGATCTGCAGGGCCGGCGTCGGCGCATCGCGATGCCACTCGCGCCGGAGTTGCGCGCGGTGCCCGGTCTGCACGTGCGCATGGGGTTTCCTGGTTGTCCCGGCCACCACGTCGTGTTGCCGATCGACGAGCAGGGCATCGAAGTGCCGCCGAACCAGGTCGTCGCCCACTGCTCACTGCGGGATGGCCAGGGCGCGTTCCTGGGAACCATCGCGGTGCTGGAGACCGGCGATCCAGTGGCGATCCTGCCGTCGCCTTATCTGCTCGCGGTCCGCGTCGTCGACGACGCCGCCAAGCCCGTCGAAGGGGCGCGCGTCGCCGTGCAGGACGGGAGCACGGGCATGGTGTTCGAGGGGCCTGCCGTGCAGACGGACGCCAAAGGCAACGCGTCGCTGCTGTGGGGCGGCTGGCGCGATCCGTTCGAGGACCCGCCGGAGACGTTGTACGTCGTCGCGACCAAGGCTGGGTTTTCGGAGGGCGCCTCGGGTTGGGTGTGCAAGCAGCCGTTCGTCGGGTTCGAGGTCGCGAAGCAGCACCAGGGGCGGGTGCTCCTGGTGCCCCTGAGGAAGAGTTCGCCGCCGCGCGGCGTCGTCGACAAGGCGTTCGCGGGGAAGAAGGCGCGGGTCTCTGCAATGGGCAACGTGCGCTTCGAGCCGGGCGGCGTGTACTTCCTGCCCCGCCAGTACAACGTCGTCATCGACGCCGACGGTTCCTACACGGTGCCCGAACTGGCGCCCGGTGCTTCGACCGTGCGCTTGCTGCTGCCGCCGCTCGAGGGGCGCCGCGTCGTGACGCTGCCGACGCATGCGCCCGCACTCCCGCACGCCGAGCCGGCGGACTGCGAGGACCTCGTCGCCCAGGTCATCGACGAACGTGGTGGACCCGCGATCGGCGCGCAGGTGCTCCTGGCGGCCCACGCCGCCGGCATGCTCGTGCAGCCGCTCGTGCCCGACGCCGCCGGCAAGATCGAACGGCGGCTGCAGCGCGGCCGATGGACCTTGTTCGCGATGGATGCCACGGGCTGGGCTGCCTGCGAACTCGATGGCGCCGCGCCGAACCCGCTGACGTTGCGCCTCGTCGCCAAGCCGCAGCGCCGCGTGCGGGTGCTCGATCGGGATGGCCGCGCGGTCGGCGGCGCGTCGTTCGAGCCGGGGGACTTCCGCTACGGGATGCCGCGCCCTGCCGGTCTCGACGCCCTGCTCGTGGAACTCGGCTGGAACACGTTCGCCGAGCACATGCGGGCCGCCCGGACCGACGAACGCGGTGAGGCGACGTTGCACTTCCTGCCGTGGCCGGGTGTCACGCCGAAGGCGTTCGCGTTCGTCACCGACCATCGCCATCGCAGCGACGACGTGATGATCGAGCCGGCCGACGACGTGCTGGTCTTCCACCTGCGTTAGGCAGGGTGCACGGCCGACGAGCGCGACGTTCGTGATCCTCGACGAGACGAGCCAGTGCGACGTGATGGGACTGCTCTACCGCATCGAGCTCGGCGACAACGTCGCCGAAGCCACCTTCAACCTGAAAAGAGCGATCGGTAGTAGGCGCTCTCGCGAAACGCACCACCTCGGTACATCGAATCGAAGCGGAAGGGGATGGCTGCTCCTCCCCCAGCGCCACGGACAACCCGTCCCTCGAGATGGTAGTCCGGGTGGACATGGTCAGACGACGACCGCACCCGGCAGGTGAGCTCGATCCAGTCGCCCTGATCGACGTCGATTCCCGGGGAGAAGACCGGGAAGAAGACAGGGACCCAGGCGGCCCACTCCCCGAGAGAGCTCACGGGCGGACCTACGTCATCGCACCAGAGCTCGATCCAGGCGAGGAAGCCATCGAGGCGCCCCGCGGTGGTGATCCGACTCGTCCCGCGGGTGGTCGACTCGTGAGCCAAAGCGCCGAAGTCCACGTCCTCGAACAGGACTGCATCCGAGAGGAGATCCTCGCTGCCGGAACCGGCCAGCAGAAGGCGGACGTCGAATGGCTTCCCGATCTTGTGGAAGAGCGGCTCCAGGTAGCGAGCTCCCTCGGGATCGAAGCCGGGCGTGCTGCGGAGCGACTCCGGGAGGGACACGCCGGCGATCCAGGTCAGGCAGCGGCGCGGGATCGTCAGGCCTCCTTCGCGAAGGAGGCGCCTCCGCACGTCGAGCAGGTACGAGACCGCACCCTCGGAAGATCCGATGCACCCGATGATCTCGGAGACGCAGAGGTCGATCGGCTCGGGCAAGGTGACCTCCGTCGACAATCCATGAACGACGTGGATGCGTTCCTCCATGCCGAGGTCCCGCACAGTTCGCACCGCCTTCACGTAGCTTTCCTCGATCGCCTCGATCGCGTAGACCTTGCGAGCCCCGGCCTCGACGCAGGCTCGCGCCCAGTTCACGTGGGCGCCCGTACCGATGTCCAGGCACACTCGGCCGGGCGCCAGCCGACGCACCGCTGCGACGTAGGCTGCGTTGCGGGTCGAATCGCTCGACATGAGCTCATACAGGGGCTCGTCGTAGATCTGGTACTCGCTCACTGACGGCCACAGCGTGACGCGCTCGTCCGTTCCCGTCGGTTCGTGGATGCTCGCGACGGTCGTCGAACCGCCTATCTGAATCCGCATTGGTGGATCCTACTCGCGAGCTCGCCCGCTCGCCGGGAGCGGCACCGTGAAGCGGAGGCGGAAGGCCCTGAGCGACTCGCGCAGGTGGCAGCGGGCGCACCATCGCGCCCGGGCGCGAAACCGCAGCCGAAGCGCCGATGGGATCGCACGCTCGGTCGCTGCGCCGGCTACCTCTCAATCGCGGCCATTCCCGGCAGCCGTCCTCAACCGGGGCGACGGATCGCCCGATGTGAGCGCCGGGAGCGACCTGGTCGCTCCCGGCGGAGAAACCATGTCCACGTTCACCAAGATCCTCGGCATGGCCACGATGGCGGTGGTCGGGGCGACACTCGGCGCCGCCGGCGGCGAGTTCTTGTTCGTCGGCGACAAACCGCCGGTGCCGCCGCGCAGCATCTGCCTGTTGTTCGACGTCAGTGGTTCGATGGCGCAGCGCATCCGCAACAAGCAGGACCCGATCGGGCTGCGCACCCAGCTGCAGGCGCTGCAGGAGGCGGCCGTCGGCTTCGCCGGGCGGCAGAACCTGCGCAACGACACGCTCGGGCTGGCGGTGTTCTCGACCTCGGCGCGCGTGATGACGCCACTCGGCCATAGGGCGCAGGAGGTGTGCGATGCGATCGGGCGTCTGAGGGCCGAGGGTTCTACCGACCTCGCCGGCGGCCTCGACGCCGCGCACAAGATGCTCGACGGCGCCCGCGGCGAGCGCTGGGTGCTGTTGTTCTCCGACGGCAAGCCCGAGGGCATCATGCCCAAGCGCGACCCCGAGCAGATGGCGCTCGAGGCGGCAGCGCGGGTGCGCGCCGCCGGCATCCATATCGTCGCGATCGGCACCGGCCTCGCCGACGAGGTGCTGCTGCAGCGGGTGACCGGCGCGAAAGAGCACGTGTTCGTGTCGGCGCCCGAGCGCCTGGCCGAAGCGTTCGAGCGCTCGGAACAGTACATCGACAGCCGCCAGTTGCTTGCCAGCAGCTCCCAGGCCGCCGACTTCCGCAGCGGCCTCGAGCGAGCGGCGTTGTGGGCCAGCCTGATCGCGATCGGCGCCGGGCTCGGCATGGTGACGTGGCAGAACCGGCACCTGCGTCGCCGGTCGCTGTCGGCCAAGGACCTGTTCTGCGTACTGTTCGGCGGCGTGTTGACCGGATCGCTGGCCGGCGCGGCCGGCCAGAGCCTGTATTGGGCGCTCTCCGACTACGAACTGCTAGGCGGCGTCGCGCGAACCGCGGCCTGGATCGTGCTCGGTCTCGGTTGTGGCCTCGGCATGAGCCTGTTCGTGCCCAACCTGAACCGCCGGCGCGCCGCGGCCGGCGGCATCGCGAGCGGGCTGGTCGCCGCGTACCTGTTCGCGGTGGTGGTGCCGGTGCATCCGGTGTACGGCGAGACGATGGCGCGGCTGGCGTCGGCGGCCGGGCTCGGCTTGTTCACGGCGATCGCCCTGATGCTGCTCGAGGCCGCCAACAAGAAGGCGTGGCTCGTCGTGCACTGGTCCAAGAAGGAGCGTTCGACGCTGTTGCTCGGCGCCACGCCGATCGTGGTCGGCCACGCCAAGAACGCGCACATCCGGCCATCGTACGACCCGGGCGGCACGCCGGAGCTGATGCGGATCCTGTACGAGACGAACCAGGTCATCGTCGAGGAGCCAGGCAGCGGCCGGCGCCGGTCCGTCCGCGATGGCACCCGACTCGATTTCGGCCGCATCGCCGTGGAGGTGCGCATTGCCGCGGCCGACGCGGCACCTGCACCTGCCGTGAAGGCCACGCGCGCGGTCGCGACGTCCGATACCACGGCGAAGGTGGCGCCCACCGCGGCGCCGCCGCGAGTGAAGCCAAAGGAGCTGGTGGGTACGCCCGCGGGCAAACGCTGAGCATCGCGGTTGGCCGGCTGCCCTGAAGCCTTTCGCCGGCGGGCAGGCCGGCCTACAGCCGTGCCCATGAGCATCCTCCAAAAGCTCTCCGACGAGATCGCCGCTGTCGTGCAGCGCGTGCGCCCGGCCGTCCTGCACCTGCGCACGCTGGGCCAGGGCCGCGGCGGCACGGGTTCGGGCTTCCTGTGCGGAGCAGACGGCCTCGCCCTCACGAACAACCACGTCGTGCAGGGTGCCGTCGCGGTCGAGGCGACGTTCCACGACGGCCGCACCGCGGTCGTCGACGTGCTCGGCACCGACCCGACGACCGACCTGGCACTGCTGCGCGTGCCGGGTGCCGACGTGGCGCCGCTGACGCTCGTCGATTCGGCGAGTCTGCGCGTCGGCGATTTCACGCTCGCCGTCGGCTGCCCGCACGGCCTGTCGCACTCCGTGACGGCCGGCATCATCAGTGGTCTCGGGCGCGCGCTGCCGAGTTCCGACGGACGCACGATCGAGGACATCATCCAGACCGACGCGCCGCTGAATCCCGGCAACTCGGGTGGGCCGTTGCTCGACGCCCAGGGCCGCGTCGTCGGCATCGCGACGGCGATCGTGTTGATGGCGCAGGGACTCTGCTTCGCGGTGCCGGCGTCGACGGCGCTCGTCGTGCTGCCCGAGCTGCGTGATCACGGCCGCGTCGTGCGCGGCTGGCTCGGCGTCGCCGTGCACGGTGTCGAGATCGCGCCGACGATCGCGCATCGCCTGGGCCTGCCGTCGCCGCGCGCGCTCGCGGTCGCGGCGGTCACTCCCGAATCACCTGCAGCGAGGGGCGGCGTGCAGAAAGGCGACCTGCTGCTCTCGATCGCGGACCGCACGATCCGAGGCGTCGGCGACCTGATGGCCGGGCTGCCGCGCACTTCGATCGGCGCCGAGCTGCGCGTGCGTCTCTTGCGCGACAACGAGATCCTGAAGACGACCGTGACGCCGGTCGCGGCGCCGGTCGCGGCGGCCTGACGCGCTACCTGCCCGCGGCCTTCAGCACCTGCTGCAGGAACTCGATCCAGTTGCCTTCCCAGGCGTTCGGACCGCCGCTCAGCGCGTGTTCGCCGATCTTCTTGCCGGTCTTCGGATCGACGACGACGAAGTACGGGTTCGCCTTCGTGATCGCGATCTCCTCCTGGAGCTTGCGATTCGCCGCGAACTGCGCCTCGGTCAGCGTGTTCTGGATGTCCGTGTGGTGACGGGCCTCGACGAAGTTCTCTTTCATGATCCCGGCGACCGCCGGACGCAGGAAGATGTTGTTCTCCATCCCGCGGCAGCTGCCTCAATTGAACCCCGTGAAGTTGTAGAGCAGCAGCTTGTCCTCGGCCAACGCGACCTCCATCGCCTTTGGCTGGTTGTCGAGCACGATGCGGTGCTTGCCGACCGCGTGCCCCTTCCCGTCAGTAGCCTCGCCGCTGCCACCTGCGCCGCGCGCGATGACGCTCTCGGCCGAGTAACCGGGCACGAAGTTCGTCATGTAGAAGTCGAGCTTGTAACCGAGCCCGCCGAACAGGAAGTACGTCGCGAGCAGCGAGACGAACATGCCGCCCGCCATGCGGCCCGCACCGACGCCCTCGTTCGGCGTGCCGGCCTTGCGCAGGATGCCAAACAGATACATCGCCCACAGGCCGAAGATCGTCGTCCAGAGCAGCAGGAACAGCTCGCGCGGCAGGATCTGCCAGCCGAGCGCGAAGTCGACCATCGAGACGAACTTGAGCGCTGCCGCGAGCTCGACGAAGCCGAGCGACACCTTGAGCGTCTCCATCCACTCGCCCGAGCGCGGCATCGTCTTGACCCTCGTCGGCATCAGCGAAAGCACGACGAACGGCAGCGCCATCGTGAGGCCGAAGATCGCCATGCCGAACGCGACGCGGCCCGTGCCGAACTGCGCGACGTTCGCGAGCAGCGAGCCGACGATCGGCGCCGTGCACGTGAACGACGTGATTACGAGCGTGGCACCCATGAAGAACACGCCGAGGTAGCCGCCGGTGGCGCTGGCCTTGCCCGAGGCGCGCATCAGGAACTGCGGCGGCTGCAGGTTGATCCAGCCGAACAGCACGAACGCGAAGAACAGGAACATCGCGCCGATCACGAGGTTCGTCGTCCAGTGGTTGACGACGTCGATGATCACCTCCGACAGCGCCGCCCCGACGATCGTGAACATCGCGATGATGCCGAGGCCGTAGGTCAGTGCCAACGGCAGCACGTTCCCGCCGCGCTTCTCGGCCTGCTTCGTGAAGAACGAGAACGTGATCGGGATCATCGGATACGTGCACGGCATCGCGAGTGCGAACAGGCCACCGCCGATACACGCGAGGATGAGCGCCCACAGCGATCCGCCGAACGGGTTGCCTCCCTGCGGTTCCTTCGGCGTCGCGACGGCTGGCGGCGGCACGGGTTTCGTCGTCATCCCGGCGCGTGCTTCACCGGCCTCTACAGTCAGCGTCGCCACGAACGCCCCCTCGGTGGCTTGGTCGCACATGTTCTCGTCGCAGACCTGGTAGCCGAGCATTCCCTTCACGGGGATCGCGCCCGGTGCCGTGCCGGCCGGCACTCGCAGCACCTGCTTGACCTGGAACTCGTGCGGCAACCGATACGTGTCCATGCCGAACTGCTGCTTCTTCTCGCCGAGCGGGATGTCGGGAGCACCGACCAGTTCGAGGCTGCCGCGATCGAGCTTGGCACCGTCGAGACTCACGGGCGTGTTCGTCGTCTCCAACGTGCCGTAGGCGTGGTAACGCTCGTCGACCGTGACGTCGATCACGAGCGTCGTCGCTTCGCCACCGCGCGCCGTGGCCGGGTCGAAGCTCGCCTTGATCTGCACCTTCTCGTCGGGCACGAGCTTCAGCCCGGGCTTCGTGCCGAGCTCGGGCGGAGCGGTCGGCGCCGCGGCGCCTGCGAGCACCTGCAGCTTCGCGCTGAACTTCGCGCCGGTCGGCGGCAGGCACATGTTCGCGTCGCAGATCTGGTAGTCGAGCGCGCCCTTCACGCTGACGTCGCCCGCTGCCATGCCCGGTGGGACCTTCATGGTCTGCTTGACGGTGAACTCGTTCGGCAGCGGGAACGAGTCGCCGATCGCCGAGCTGTGGGGCTCGCCGGGCGGGATCTGTGCCTGGCCGACGAGCTCGAGACCCGCGAGTTGCAGCTTCTTCGGCGCGAGCGCGACCGGGATGTTCACCTTCTCGCGCGTGCCATACGCGTGCCAGCCGTCGACGACCACAGCACTGAGCACGAGCGTGACCGTGTCGCCTGGCTTCGCCGAGGCCGGCTCGAACTTCGCCTCGAGCGAGAACTTCTCGTCACCGCGCTGGGCGGAAAGGGGCGCCAGCAATGCCAGCAAAAGACTCAGGCACGAGAGCCAACGTATGCGCGCGTCCATCGGGGCGGCGATGATACGAGCCCGATGTGCTCTGGCACGTGGGGCCGCGAGGAAGTTTGTGCAGGAAGGCAGGACCCGCGACGCCATGGCGGGAAGCGCGTCATCGCGCGGGGACCGGGTCCGCTACTTCCGCGGACTCAGGTGGATCTGCGTGATCGAGGCCTTGGCCTTGGCGGCGATGTCCGCGTCGGGATCGGAGGTCCACTCGATCAGGAACGGCAATGCCTCGGGCACGCCGAGCGCGCCGAGCGACGTGATCGCGAGCAGGCGCTGTTCCTTCGGGGCGCCGGGCTTCGCCTGCAGCAGCAGCTTCTCCGCGGCGGATGCGGAGCTCGCATCTAGGCCCTTCAAGATGCGGTCCCAGTGCGCCTGCTGCTCGTGGTAGAACCGGATGCGCGTGAGCGCGTCGGTGGCGCGGCTACGCACCTGCTCGTCGGGATCGCGCAGCAGCTCGATCAACGCGGGCACCGCGTCCTTGCTGACCATCGCGCCGAGGCAGCTCGCCGCGGCCTTGCGCACTTCGACGTCAGCGTCCTTCGTCCGCGGCAGGACGAGCTTGTCGCCCGCGGAACCGAGACGCGAAGGGATGCCCTCGATCGCGAAGATGCGCACCTTCGGATGCTTGTTCTGCAGCAGGCGCTCGATCTCGATCGGCGATGCGATCTTCGTCAATGCCATCGCGGCGCGCAACGCACAGTCGTATTCGTCGACCTCGAGGCACTTCTCGACGAGCGCGCGTTCGCGCGTCACGAGTTGCTCGTCGAGGTTCTCGAGCACGAGCAGGCGCACGCGAGGCTGTTCGTGCTGCAGCATCTGCGCGACCCAGCCTTCCAGCTCGCCCTGCCCCTTCCTCGTTCGCTCGAGGACGAGCGCGATCCAGCTGGCCTGTGCGATTCTCCCGGCGGGGTGGACGCGCGCACTGGCAGCGATCCTCGCAAACTCGCCGAGCAACCGGTCCGGGATCGCGGTGTGCGACCAGAACTGCGGCTCCCAGCCCTGAAACATTCCGTTGGCTGCGATCTTCTCCAACACGCCGATGACCTGTTCGTCGGTGAAGCCATGCGGCGGATCGGGTTGCTTGTAGAGCAGGTATTGCAGCGGCGTGAGCAACGGGCTGTCTGCGTTGGACGCGTACGGATGCCGTGCCGCGCGAGAGAACCCCACCTTCTGCACCACGATGTCCAAGGCTTGCACATCACCCATCGAAAGCAGCGCGAGCAACGCCTGGCCGCAGTGCTCCGGATCCTGCGCACCTCCGCGCGCAGCCTTCCGCAAGGCAGCCCTGACGTTCTCGGCCTGCGACCTGCGACCCAACGTCACGAGCGGCTCCGCCATCCAATCGGGTTTGTTCTCGTCGCGCGCGGCTTCGGCCAGGATCCAGTCCGCAGCTTCCGGATCACCGGTCTTCGCCATCGCGTGGCTGAAGTCCCTGACCGCGTTCCGGGTCGCGTTCCACGCTCCCGAGGCGCGAATCTGTTCGGCCTTGTCGCGAAGCAGCGGAAACATGTCGGCAGGCAGATCGACCATCTGCAACCGGCTCAACATCTGAACCTGATCGCCCGCGGGGACCCGGTCGAAGCGCGCGAAGAGGTCCTTGCAGTTCGCTGGCGTGATGCGGCCGAGCGCCCACCAGGCACCGTACCCAAGGTCCGTCCAAGCGAGGACCGTCGGCACGATCGTCGCGTCGCTAGCGTGCGCGACATGCCACATCATGAGCTGGAGCCAGTGCCGCCTCCTATCGTCGCCTCCCGCCGGGATGGCGCGCGCACACGCATCGAGGACTGGCAAGAGACGTGCAACCTCCTCGGCCGTGAACCGGCTCTTCTTCCCGCTGCGCACCTCGGGCGACAGCTCGGGCTCGCTGTTGGGTACGCTGTTGGCGCCCTTCATCTTCGGGAGCTCCTGCAGCAGCAACTCGAGGCCTTCGATCGAAGTCTGCGAGACCGTCGAGAGCAGGAACTGGTTCGCGGCATTGCCGAACTCGGGGTCCGTGCTCTGCAGCCCCTCGCGCACGAGCTTGTGCAGCGTTGCCAGGGTCGCCGCATCGAACACCTTGCCGCGTGCCGCCCACCCCAGCAATCGGATCTTCCCGCGCAGCGGTCCACGCACGCCCGCATCGACGATCTGCTTTGCCTCGAACCGTCCGGCCAGCGGGCCGTCCCCTTCGCGTGCCAGGATGAATGAGGCCGACAGCAAGGAGCTCACGACCCGGTCGCCCGGATCCGGGTCGTTCAGGAACTTCGCGGCCTCGGCCAGCATCTCGGGCTGCTGGGCCTGGAACGCCGTCGAGACGATCGCTGCCCGAAAGGCAGCGGGTTCGATCTTCGCGCACGAAGCGAGGAAGGCCGCCGACGCCGGCCCACCCGTCCGCCACAGGAATCCCGCCAGGCCTTGCACGGCGCTGCGACGCAGCGCCGGTTCACCAACAACACCGCGAGCTGCCAGATCCCAACCGCGCTCCATTTCAGGGCGCCAAGCCTCGATCTCCTTCTCCAACGCCGCAACCACCTCGGGCACCGCCGCCTCGCCGATCCAGAGCAGTTGTTCCGCCAACGCAGCGTCTTCGATGCCATGCAGCGGCGACCCTGGACCGACCTGCGGCGACTGGGCCAGGATCTGCTTCACGATTTCGCGCGCCTTCTCGCGCAGCACCTTCTCGCGCTCGATGTCCTGCCCTTGCGGCCTGGCGCCGAAGTCGTCGAACCCGACCTCACCTGCCTTGGCCGCGGCGTCGAGGAACGGCTTCGCTTCGGCGGCGCGGTCGAGCCGCTGCAGCAAAGTCCCGAGCCGCAGGTTCGCGTGCACGCGCGCGGCCTCCGACAACTTCGCGTCGGCGATCGCCGCGCGGTAGAGCTTCTCGGCCTTCGCGAGGTCCCGCTCCTGCTCCTCGACCGCGATGATCACAGCGAGCTCGAGCTTCGGGTCCTTTGCCTGCTGTGCCTTCCCCTGCTGGGCCGCGAGCGCCGCGGCGAACATCCACACGACGACGATGTGTTTCATGGTGCGCATGAGACCCCTGCATCGGAACGTCCCGGTCCGCGCGCGGTCAGTTCGGTGTCAAGCATCGGTCAAGCCTCCGGGCCTTCGACGAGCCGGTACCCGACGCCGTGCACGGTCAGCAAGAACCGCGGCTGCTTGGGATCCGGCTCGAGCTTCTGCCGCAGGTTCAACATGTGCGTGTCGATCGTGCGATCGCCGACGAACTGGTCGCCGCCCCAGACTTCCTTCAGGAACAGCGCGCGCGACACCGCGCGGCCACCGTGCTGCCGCAACAGACCCAGCATCGCGGCTTCCTTCGGCGACAGCGTGTGCGTCGCGCCATCGCACACCACCGTGAACGCGGCGAGGTCGACCCTCGCGGCGCCGAGCGCGAACTGCAGCACGCCCGCCGCCTGCGGCCGTTCGCGCCTCCTCAGCATCGCCTTCACGCGTGCTAGCAGCTCGCGCAGCGAGAACGGCTTGCTGACGTAGTCGTCGGCGCCGAGTTCGAGCCCGATCACCTTGTCGCCCTCCTCGCCGCGCGCCGTGAGCAACAGCACGGGCGTGTCCGCATCGCGCTGGCGCAGCTCGCGCAGCAGCTCGAGCCCGCTCGGCCCGGGCAGCATCACGTCGAGCACCACGAGGTCGTAGCGATTGTCGCGCAACGCGGCCCGCGCTTCGTGTCCGTCGGCCGCCACGTCGACCTCGTAGCCCTCCTGCCCGAACGCATCGCGCAGCGCCACGCGCAGCGTGCGTTCGTCCTCGGCGAGCAGCAACCGGAAGCTCATGACGCGGTCTCCATCGAAAACGAAAACGTGAAGCAGGCGCCGGGACCGCCGTCCGCAGGCGAGCTACAGACGAGTTCGCCGCCGAGCCGGCGCGCGATCGTGCGCGCGAGATAGAGTCCGATCCCGATCCCCGGCGTGCCGCCGTGCGCATGCGCAGCGCCGCGCACGAACCGTTCGAAGATCCTCTCGCGCTCGTGTTCGGGTACCCCGGGCCCGCGGTCGCGCACGTCGACCAGCAGGCCGACCCCGTTCGAACGCGTGACCACGTCGATGCCCCCACCGCCCGCCCCGTACTTGCGCGCGTTGTCGAGCACGCAGACCAGCGCCTGCACGAACGCGCCGCGATCGAGCCGCACCACGGCCTCGCGTTCGAGCCGGTCCGACCACGACACGCTCATACCGTCGCGCTCGCTGACGGGCGCGAACAAGGACATCGTCTCGACGACCACCTCGCGCACGGACACCGGTCGCAGATCGTAGGCGCGTTCGCCGCGTTCGAGCCGGCCGAGGTCGAGCACGTTCTCGATCAGCACCGACAGCCGGCCTGCTTCGCTGGCGAGCATCCGGTAGTACTCGACCTCACGGCCCGCGGCGCGGCCTTCGGCGAGCATTTCGCCGAGCAGCCGGATCGATGCGAGCGGCGTCCGGAGCTCGTGCGTGACCGTCGTCAGGAACTCGGCCTGCGCGCGCACGGCGGCCGCTTCGCGGGCAGCCGCGCGGAACTGCAGCCGCGCCGCGAGGCCGAACCCGAGCAGCAGCACGACCGTGATCGCCGGCAACAGCCAGCCCCGTTCACCGAGCGAAGGACCCGAAGCCGGAACCAGCCCGCGCAACCGCGGGACGCCCGCAAACGTCTCCGAGGCTGCCCCGATCTGCGCCTCCACCAGCCACGGCCACTCGGGCACTACCCCGTTCCTACCCGCTTCCTTGATCACCGCGAGCCACTCGCCGATCGACAGCCGCGCCGTGTCGTAGCCGCCGTCGTCGCGCGGCAACAACCACAACAGTTCGTCGCCACCGACCGCGAACAGACCTTCGCGCGCCGTGTCGCCGAGCGCGCGCCACTCACGCGAGGCAGCCTGCAGCAACTCGCGTCGTGCGCGCACCGCCGCGGCCGCTTCGGCGCGCTGCAGGTCGGGCGGCAACCCCGCGTGGGCGAGCTCGGGCAGGAACGGCACGAGGCGATCGGCCCAGGTCGGGCTGCTCCCACGCTGCAGCCGCAACGCGGCCGCGACGGCATTCGCGAGGTTCGGATTCGCGAGCTTCGATCGATCGAGCTTGTCGATGCGCTCGTCGAGCTCTTTCACGAGCGCCGGCACCTGGTCGACGTCGCCGGCGCGCGTGTGGTGCCAGGCCGCGGCGGCCAGCACTTCGATGCGCTGCTCGGACGGCAATGGCTGCCGCGCGAGCTCGGCGAACTCGCGCGAGGCCGCGGCCATGTCGTGCGAGCCGAACTCGGCGCGAGCGGCGCGTGCGAGGCGATCCTCCACGACGAGGTCCGTCGGCGGGTTGTTCAACAGATCGAGCCAGCCCACCGAGTCGTCGAGCCCACCCTCCGACCGCAGCACCAACCGCTGCGCCGCTGGAACGCAGGCGAACACCGCCGGCGACGTCGCCGCCGCGTGCAGCACCCGCTCCGCCAGCAGCTCGGCGCGTTCGCGTTCGACGCCGCGCGCATGGGCTTCCAGCTGCAGCGTGTGCCAGAGCATCAACGACAGCACCGCAACCAGTGCTGCCCCGAGCAGGAGCAGCACGGCATGCAGGCGGCCGCCAGTCTGTGCGCGAGGATCGATGGCCGCACGATAGGCAGCCGCAGGCGCGCGCTGTCAAGAAACGGTCAAGCGCCCCTGCCGCGGGACGCCCCCGCTAGAAGCTGCCGACCGTCGTCCTGACGCCGTTCGACGTGAGGATGCCGAACGGGTTCGCGACCGGATCGAGCCACACCGTCTGGGCGAACAACTGGAAGCCGAGCAGCGGCGTCGAGGCCGGAATAGGGAGCTGCACGGTCATGCTGAGGCCCGGCACGCCGAGGTTGGAGATCACGCTGCTGACTGCACCCGTGATGTCGACGTGAGCCAGGCAACCCGGCGCGCCGATGATGCCGAGGTCGATGCCGGGCAACGACGCAAGCCCCATGAAGAGCACACCCACGTTGATTCCCGTTTCGTTCGTCGTCGTGTAGTCCACCGTCGCACCGATGACGGGGCTCGGCGAAGCATCCAACTTCAACGGCAGGACTTCAGGTACTGTCAGCAGCGCGCCAAGGAACGTCGAGATGTCGATGGGGCCCGGATCGGGAGACGGCCCACCGGGCGAGAAACCAATGATGTGGTCGTCGCTCGTGTTGCTGCCGATCACCGCGCTCATCGTCTGCCAGACGTAGTTGACGTTGCCCGTCGCCGTGTCGAACTGGATCTGGAACCGGCAGCGGTTGACGGTCGGCTGGTCAGGCCGGCTCTCGACATCGTCCCACGTGAAGATCGCGAGTTGACCGACCTCTTCGAACTTGATGAGTCCGCTGCCGACCTCGGCCGGGTTGTAGTCGTGCCACGAGAACCACGCCGTCTGCGGCACGTTCAGCAGGCTCAGGATGTTCGGAAACCTCGAGCTCGGCACCGTGTTGGCCGCCGCCGAGATGATCCCGTTGTGGTTCACGTACAGCGTTTGCGTGGCCCCGCCCGGGTAGATCATCGGGTTGGTCAGCGAAATCGGCGTCTCGGCCTCGTCCGTTGCAGGCAACGCAGCCGCGGCCGCGGACGGTGCGATATACGTGACGCTGCCGGGAGTGAGCGCATAGCCGTTGCCGAGATACACCATGGTCAGCGAACGACCGTTCAGTGCCGCAGGCGTAGGACCCGAGCACGAGAAGCGCTGGTAGAACGAACCGTTGGTCGCGTAGCAGCCGCTGCCATACTTGACGTTCGTTGCGGCCGTGTGTGGCACGGTGCCAAGGGCATAGTGGATCGATCCGAGCCACACGTAGGAACTGAACACGGCAGACGCGAAGGCAAGCCCCTGCGTGGTGCCGGCGAGCAAAGTCAGTTCAGCGTTCTGGTAGTACTGGTTCGTCGTCGGACCACCACCGCCGGGCACGGCCGTGCCGTTCCCCAGCCAGAAGAGCGGCCTGATCCCGATGTAGCGGATCGCGACGCCATAGGTCCCTGCTTGCAGCTGGATCCCAGGCGTCAGCGTGACGCGCGCCGGCAGAGCGAACCCCGCCGAGGTGACGCTGCCGCTGCCGCTCATCGTCCACGCTGCCTGGTTCAGCTCGTTGCCGACGTAGGTCGTGATGGGGGGATTGGTGATCCAGACTTCCACCGTTCCCTCCGGTCCCACGGGCGCATTGAGAGCGACATCGAGGCCTTGGATCGTGATCGGCGTGTTGACGACGAGATTGAAGAAGAGGTTGGGGCTCGGACAACCAGTCCAGATGTAGGTCGTGCTGGCTGGGTAGGTGGTCTGCAGCGTCGACAGCGGTGACTGGGCGCCGGCGAAGGCGGGCAGCGCGAGGGCAAGAACGAGCGGGAACTTTTTCATGGGACCTCGGAGTCAGTTTTCATGGGAGGGAGGTGCGCGGACACGAGGGACCCCGGGAGATTAGCAAGGGTCAAAGGCCGCTGCTTCAGGCCCGACCGAATGGCCGAGAATTCACACGGAGCCTTCGCCGAAACGTAACCGGGGCGCCGCGCGTGTCAGGCGGCCGCACCCTGGACGTCGCCGGCAGCCGGCGGCCTCGGGGGCGCGAAGGTTCGGGAGCGGTGCGGCGGCGCTCGGCCGAGCCGGGGCGGGTCAGAAGCGAACGCCGCCGCCGAAGACGATGCCGTCGATCTTGATGTCCGACAGGAACGTGTCGTTGTCGATGAGCCCGTCCCCGTCGATCGCGAGGTAGCGGTAACCCACCCACAGATCGAGCACCTCGGTCGCGTGCACCGTCAGCATCGCGTCGATGTCGAGCAGCTTCGCCTCCAGTTCGTCGATGTCGGCTTCCATGTAGCCGACCTCCGCCATGCCGCTGAAGATCCCGATGTCGGCCGCGGCGCGCAAGATCCCGATCGGCACGGGCGCCTCGAGCTCGACGACCTCCGAGGCGAGTCCGTTCACCTGGGTCACCTGGAAGTTGAAATCGAAGTAGTCCGCGGCGAGGCCTGGCGAGATCGTCACGGGCCCCAGCGAGATGTCGAACACGAGCGATGCCTTGGCATTCGACAGCTCGAAGTCCGTGTTGACGTTCGCACCGGCACTCAGCAGCGGGTTGCCGCCGAAGTTCTTCGCGAGCGTGCCGGTGCCTTCTTCCTCGAACACGAACGCGGACACCGTGAACGTCGGCACTCCCATGTCGAAATTGAACCGGCCGTAGGGCAGGCCCTGATCGTCGCCGAGGCCGAACGCGGTCGTGACGTCCTGGCCGATGTCCGTCGTCGTGCTGCCTGCGGCGAAACCGAGCTCGCCATCGAGCGCCAGTTGCGCGTATCCGACCTGCCCCGCGACTTTGAACTGCTGGCAACTCGCGAGGATCAGCAGTGCAGCCCCCAAGGAGAGAGAGTGGAATCTCATGGGTCTCATGGATGGATCACGGGACGTAGGTCAATGACTGCGTTTCGAGGTTGAAGTCGAACCGCCCGGGGACGTCCGTCACGGCGATCCGCGCAATGACCGTGTCGTCGAACGTGATGGTCGCGGTGACCGTGGCCTCGGGACCGACGATGGTCACGTTGATCACGCCGATCGGATACTGCTGCGTCGGATCCGTGTCGGTCTGCAGGCTCGTCGTGTTGAACGTCAGTGAGCACTCGGGTGGTCCGACGTCGATGACCATCGAGTCGGCGTTCGGCGGCGGGCCACCAACTGGCGTTGCAGTGGTCGTGCGCAGCTCCTCGAGCTCGTTCTGGTTCGTCGATCCGCCAATGATGCCCGTCAGAGCGCCCGTGCCCGAGATGCCCGGCCCCGACAAGATCCAGTCGCCAACCATGAACTTGTCGACGTTGGGGTACAGGACCGCCAGTTGGGTGGCGGCCCGGTCGATCGCGTCGGCCAGCGACGTTGCGCCAAACAGATCGAGGCCCTGCGCGACGCCGGTCGGACTGTAGAACCTGATCAGCATCTCCAGCGTGCAATCGCCGGACACGAGCGTGGCCACGATCGTGCTGATGGTCGAGCCATCGGTCTGCACGGTCCAGGTGAGACCCGCCGGATCGGGAATCACTTCGCCGCTGTCGAGCCGCCAGGTTTCGGCGAGGTCCAACAGCGCCTGAGCTTTCGGATACAGCGTGGGAAAGCAGTCTTGGACCGTTTCGAGACGCTTCAGCAGGTCAGGGTCGACGGCGGAGGAAGTGACCTTGCTGTCACATGCTCCCAATAGGAGCACAGATAGCGTGGCCAGGCGAGCGAGCATTGGGGGCCTCCTTCAGGGCCGGCATTGGCAGAGAGTATCCCAATGAACTCGGATTGCAGCAAGGCGTCACAGATTGCCCGGCATGTTGCCAATGCGCGTGCTGCGTATTGCGCCTTGAGACGACACAGCCATCAGCGACCGACCGTTGCCATCGCCACCGTGTTCGTGTTTGCAGCGCCGGGGCGATGGCGCTCGTTCTTGGACTGCGGCGCGCGCGACCCGGATCAGAAGAGAGAGATCCGCAGCCCGTTCGAGAAGACCAACGGCAGCGGCGCCGTGCTGCCCGCGTCGATCACGGCAAACTGCGACCCGATCACCATGCCGGCCAGCGCCGGATTGGCGGGGATCGGCAGGTCGAACCACGTGTGGCCGCTCGCACCTGTCGTGTGCAGCGCCTGCTCGTTGCCGGTTCCCACGAGCACGGTGCCCGTCACCAACACATCCGTGTGCAGATCACAGCCCGGTGTCACGGGAATCGGGATGCTGACCCAGAAAGGGTCCGTGCCCAGCAGCGCGAGTCCGATGCTGCCCGGCGGGAATCCCGTGCCTTCGAACTGGAAGATCCCGTTGCCGATCGACGGCGCATGGTTCGTGAACTCAGCGGGAGTGCGCCCCAGCGACGACGCGCAACCGAACCCGACCGGCGTCACGTTCGCCGCATCGAGCAGGGAACAGAAGCCGCGCCACTTCGGCGCTGCCGACGTCGCCTGCGTGATCCACGCGCCGCCCGTGAACATCGCAGTGGTGACCGCGGTGCCGCCCGGTTCATACGGCAGCCGATTGCCGCCCGACTCCCTCCAGACGAGCCAGTAGGTCTGCGAGGCATTGAGCACGACGGGCTGATCGAGGCTCGCCCCCTGCCAGAAGGGGACGTTGGTCGGTTGGTTCTGCCAGGTGCCGCCGCCAAGTCTCGACTGCGGCAGGAAGATGAAGTTGGTGTCCCAGATCTCGAGTGTCATGTAGCCGCGCGGCGATCCGAACGGCGTGCTGTTCGTGAAGATCTGGGCCGCCATGAGCACGAGCGTCGTGCCCGGCGTGAACTGCCAGGCGTAGACGCCGGGGCCGCCGAAGCCGAAGGCCGTGAGGGTGGTGCCGACGGTGGTGTTGGCGTCGTTGAGCGATATGCACGGCGGCGTCTGCGCGGACAGCAGTGGACTGAGCAGGCACGTCGCGAGGAGAGAACGGTGGATCATGGTTGGCAGGTCCGGTCAGGTGGAAAGGGGGGAGCCAGAGAAGACAGAGACAGCGGCGCCCTGTCCAGGCGCCAGCCCGGCCCCACACGCCCGGCAGTTCTCCTCGCGACCGCGGATCCACCGAGCGGCGCCGCGCCGACCTGGATCAACGGCGCGTGATGACGACTTCGAGATACTCACTCGGCACGACCAGCGAAGCCGGACCCGCGACGTTCTTGCTGTCGAGCAACTCGGTCAGCTCGCGCTCCAACGCGCGTGCGTTCTCGGCGGGCAGAGCGGCGAACGCCTTGTGCACCGGTCCATACCAGTTGCGGAAGACCTCGATGAAGTGCGCGGCCGACCGATACCGGAAGTTGAACTTCCGCGGCGTCACGGCAATCGCAGCGGCATCGCGGCCGAACAGCGAACGCAGGTGCGCCTCGACGCCCCAGAGCGCCGGCGACTGCAGGCCCTTCGGCGGCGGCAGATGCCGGCCGAGGATCTTGAACATCTGGCCGACGAGACTCTCGGGCGTCCAGTTCGCGAGACCGATGCGACCGCCGGGGCGGCAGACCCTTGCGAGCTCGGCCGCTGAAGCCGCGTGGTCGGGTGCGAACATCACGCCGAACGTGGACACCACCGCGTCGAAGCTCGCGTCCGCGTAGGGCAGCTTCTCCGCGTCGGCGACCTCGAACGTCACCTCCAGACGCTCCGCAGCGGCCCGTTCGGCACCGCGTTCGAGCAGATCGGCCACGTAGTCGGTGGAGGTTACCTTCGAGCCCCGGCGGGCCGCGGCCAGTGTCGCGTTGCCGTTGCCGGCCGCCACGTCGAGGACCTTCTCGTCCCATCGAAGGTCACAGGCCTCGGCGAGCAGCTCGCCGACGATCTGCAGCGTGGTTCCGACCACCGCATAGTCGCCGCTGGCCCACGAGGCCATCTGGCGGTTCTTCACGGCGGCGAGATCGGGGACGGATGGTTGTGATGAGGTCGCGGACACGGTCATGGCAGACATGCTCCTTGGCATCGGGGTTTGTTCGTGTGCCCGTGGTCGAGCACTGCTCGAGGAGGATCCTGGCGAAGCCGATGTGACGCGGATTCGCGACGTTCCCTCTCCGGCTGCTCGCGCCGCCTCTCCGTGCTCCTGCAGCGACAGCGGATACGATGCCCACGCCGTGTCCGCCCCCAGCCAATCGTCGATCCAATCCGCAACGCGCGGCGATCCCGTGGCGATCGAGGAAGTGCTGCGCGCCTACCTGCCGCGCTTGCAGCGGTTCGTGCACCTGCGCCTGGGTCCGCAGTTGCGGGCGCGCGAGGACACGCTCGACATCGTGCAATCGACCGTGCGCGAACTGCTCCAACAGCCGGACTTCGAGTGGCGCGGCGAGATCGAGTTCCGGGCCTGGTTGTTCCAGGCGGCGCTGCACAAGATCCTCGAGAAGCAGCGGTTCCATGGCGCCGCGAAACGCGCGCCCGATCGCGAGGTGCAACCGGCATCGGCGGCGTTCGGCGAGGCCCTGGCCGATCTCGCTTCCCCGAGCCGGATCGCGACGGCCAAGGAAGAGCTGCAGCGCCTCGAGGCCGCCATCGATCGGCTCACCGAGCCACAGCGCGAAGTGTTGACGCTCGCGCGGATCGTCGGTCTGCCGCACGCCGTGATCGCCGAGCGGCTCGGCAAGAGCGAAGTCGCGGTGCGGCAGCTGCTCGTGCGAGCCATGGCCGCCGTCGGTGCCGCACTCGGCGACGAATAGCGGGATTCCCAGCAGGATTCCCAGCAGGATTCACCGTCACGAAACGTCCGCGTCCATCCTCCCTCGGGACAAACGCTTTCCCGGCCACTTCGCAGTGGCCCATCCGACGGAGACAAGACATGACGACTTTCACGTGGCCCGAGATCCTGACTTCATCCGAGAAGGTGAACTGGCGCATCGAAGACATCCTCGCTGACGAACACCGTTTCGACTTCCGGCGCGAGTTCCTGCCCGAGTCGCTGGCCCGCACGCGCAAGCTCGCGTTCCTCGACCAGAAAGAACAGCTCTGCCTCAACCACATCCGTGGTCACGGCTATCTGTACATGTTCGGCGTCTGCGAGGAGTTCATCCTGCCCTTCGTGGTCGACCACGCTCGGCCCGACCTCGGCGGCGACGATCACCGCACGCGCGCGCTGCTCGGTTTCGCCGAGGAAGAGGCCAAGCACATCCATCTGTTCAAGCGATTCCAGCGTCGCTTCCGGGACGACTTCGGGCACACGTGCGACGTGATCGGTCCGCCCTCGGCAATCGCGTCGGCCGTGCTCGCGCACGATCCGCTGTCCATCGCGCTGCTGACCCTGCAGATCGAGTGGATGACGCAGCGCCACTACCTCGACAGCGTCCAGACCGACGGCGCGCTCGACGAACGCTTCAGCAGCCTGCTGCGGCACCATTGGATGGAAGAAGCCCAGCACGCCAAGATGGACACGCTGATCGTGCGGCAGCTCGCCGCCGAACGCACCGCGGCCCAGCACGTCGAGGCGGTCGAGGGGTACCTGAAGATCGGCCAGTTCTTCGACGAGGGACTCGCCCAGCAGGCGCGCTTCGACCTCGACACGCTGCAGCGCCTGATCGGACGCCGGCTCGACGCGGCGGGCACCGAACGCTTCCTGGCCGTGCAACACCAGGCACTGCGCTGGACGTATCTCGGCTCGGGCATGACGCACCCGAAGTTCCTCGCCACGCTCGGCGCGCTCGGCGGCAACCTGCGCGCGCGCGTCGAGAGCGTCGCGCCGGCCTTCTGCTGATCGCGGCGATCCTCACGGCGTCGCGGTCGTGCCCGACGCCGTGTTATCCTGCGCGCCGCTCGCCGGCGGCCGACCATCGCCATGAACTCGCCAGATCCAGCCACCGGCCCCGAACTGACCGCGGAGATCGAGGATCTCGCGAACGAGATCCTGCTCGGGCCGTCAGGCGAGCTGGAGGCGCGCTTCTCGGCACTCTGTGTCGCGCACGAAGCGTTCCGCCCCGCACTGCAGCGCTTGCGCGCCGACTTCGATCGCGCCGCGCGTCTGCTCGCGGATCCGGCGATCGCCACGCTGCCGGCCCCGATCGGACCCTACCGGTTCTCGAGGCAGATCGGCGAGGGAGCGTTCGGGGTCGTGTTCCTGGCCGAGCAGCAGCACCCGATCCGCCGCCAGGTCGCGATCAAGCTGCTGCACGCGCGCACCTACTCGGCCACGGCGATGGCGCGCTTCCTCAACGAGCGCGAGACGCTCGCGCGCATGAACCACCCGGCGATCGCGCGCATCTTCGACGCAGGCGTGGACGCCCATGGCCGACCACACTTCGTGATGGAGTACGTGCCGGGGGAACCGCTGCACACGTTCGTCGCAGGACACGCGCCGAGCCTCCCTTCGCTGCTCGAGCTGTTTCTGCAGGCGTGCGAAGGCGTGAGCCACGCACACCAGCGCGGCGTGATCCACCGCGATCTCAAGCCGCAGAACATCCTCGTGACCGAGGTCGACGGCCGCAGCGTGCCGAAGGTCATCGACTTCGGCCTCGCGAAGGTACTCGATGAAGGCGCTGCGCGCGACGCGGTGCGAACGCTCGCTGGTTCGGTGCTCGGCACGCCGGCCTACATGAGCCCCGAACAGGTGCGCGGCGACGCGCACGACGTCGACACACGCGCCGACGTCTACTCGCTCGGCGTGATGCTCTACGAGCTCCTCACGCGTTCGCTGCCGCACCCACCCGAACGGTATCGATCGACGACGCTCGTGGAATTGCAGCGCTTGATCGATTCCTCCGAAGCGCCGCTCGCGAGCATCCGAGCCACAGAGACGCGGGCGCCGCACGCATCGCGCTTGCGCGGCGACCTCGACTGGATCCTGCGCAAGGCGATGGCCAGGCACCGCGACGAACGCTACTCCTCGGTCGCGGACTTCGCAGCGGACCTGCGCCGGCACCTCGCTCACGAACCCGTGACCGCCGGGCCGCCTTCCGTCGGCTACGTGGTGCGCAAATTCGTGCGCCGGCATCGGGTGCAGGTCGTCGCCGGCTCGATGGTGCTCGTGGCGCTGCTGCTCGGGCTCGTCACGAGCGCGGGGCTCTATCGACAAGCGGATGCGAACGCGGTCGAGGCGCAGAAGAACCTCGCCGACTTCTGGCGACTCGCCGACGTCGTCGACCTCGAAGAACTGCTCGCCGAGGAGAAGCAGCTGTGGCCGTCCTCGCCGGAGCGCCTCGCCGACCACGAGCGCTGGCTCGAGCGAGCCCGCCACCTCGTCGCTCGACGTGCGATCCACGCGAGCACCGTGCAGGAGCTCGATGCCAAGCTCAGCGATTCCACCGCCCATTCCCCGGAGGAGAATCAGTCAGCCGAAGAAAAGCGCGGCGCGCTGTTCCTGCGCGACCGCCTCAAGAAGCACGTCCTCGCCCTCGAGGACTTCGCGCGCGACGCAGGTGTGCTGCGCAGCGTCGAGAAGCGCGCGGAGTTCGCGCGCACGGTCGGCGAGCGCACGGTCACGGCAGTGCGCGCCGCCTGGGATCGCGCGATCGCCGCGGTCACCAGCTCACCACGCTACGCCGGGGTCGAGCTGCGCCCGATCACAGGCCTCGTGCCGCTCGGAACCGATCCCGATTCGGGGTTCGAGGAGTTCGCGCACCTGCAGTCGGGCAAGGTCCCCGTGCGCGGAGCGGACGGGAAGCTCGCGATCGAGGACGACACGGCGATCGTCCTGGTCCTGCTTCCGGGCGGAGAACGCGTGGTCGGCAGCCAGTCCGACGACCCGGGACAACCGCACTACGATCCACACCGCACGTTGATCGAAATGGACGTCGTGCGGGTCCGCACCGAGCCATTCTTGATTGGCAAGTACGAGCTCACGCAGGGCCAGGTGCGTGCGCTCGGCATCACTTCGCAGAGCATGAGCTACGTCGGCCACCCGCGCATCGATGGCCCCCCGGTCACGGCGCGCCACCCCGAGGAATCGGTGCTCGGGCCGGTCGCCGAGGATTGG
>DASRJH010000215.1:0-11117 GCA_035649575.1 Planctomycetota bacterium | reverse complement strand
CGTGCTCACGATCCACGACGTGGTCGGCGCCGAGATCGCCCGCGTGGAGGGCAAGAACATTCCCGGGCTGCAGGCCGTGCAGTGGGACGCGCGGCTCGGTCAGAACCGTCTCGCCACGCCGGGCACCTACGCGGTGCGCCTGCTCGATGCGCCGGGCACCGAGGCGCGCGTGTTCCAGCTGTTGCCCGATCCACAGACGCCGGCGGAAGACCCCGATCCGTCCGAGACCCAGAACCGCGAGTGAGACCCATGACGCCCTCCTTCGTGCCCGTTTCCGTGCTCGCGGCAACCTGGTTGCTCACGCCCGCGGCGTTGCTCGCCCAGACTTCCGACCAGGATCACGCGGCACTGAACGTGTTCGCGCAGCCGCGCTGGCGCGAGCTCGGTCCCGTCACGAGCGGCGGCCGCATCTCCGACATCGCGGTGCACCCGCAGCGTACCCAGGTCTACTGGGTCGCCGCGGCGAGCGGCGGCCTCTGGAAAACCGAGAACGGCGGCATCTCGTTCACGCCGCAGTTCCAGGACGCGTTCTCGATCTCGATCGGCGACATCGCCATAGCGCCGAGCGACGGCAACGTGCTTTACGTCGGCACCGGCGAAGCGAACAACCAGCGCAGCTCGTACTGGGGCAACGGCGTCTACAAGTCCACGGATGGCGGCAAGACGTTCGTGCACAAGGGGCTCGACGGCACCGACCACATCGGCCGCATCATCGTGCATCCGAGCAACCCCGACATCGCCTACGTGGCTGCGCTCGGCGCGCTCTACAGCAGCAACGACGCGCGCGGCCTCTACCGCACGAGCGACGGCGGCAATTCGTGGCAGCGCCTGCAACACCTGGGCCCCGACGTCGGGTTCGTCGACGTCGTCTTCGATCCGCAGAACCCCGACACGCTCTACGCGGCATCCTACGAACGCCGGCGCCGCGCCTGGAACCTCGTCGAAGGTGGCCAGGGCTCGCGCATCTGGAAGTCGACGGATGGCGGCGCGCACTGGGAACAACTGCGCGCCGGCCTGCCCGAGGGAGTGCTCGGCCGCATCGGCCTCGACGTCTGCGCGGCCGACCCCAAGGTGCTCTACGCGACGATCGAGAACCTGAATCCGGTCGGCACCGTGAACGCCGCCGACCCGACGCCGCCGGTCGGCGACGAGTCGAATCCGCCGCGCGACACCGAGGCGCCGGCCGAAGTGCTCGCCGACCCGGTCGCGGCGGCCGCGTGGCAGGACGCGGACGAGGAGACCCAGGATCCGCAGCGCCGCGCGCGCAAACGGACGATCGGCGGCGAGGTCTATCGCAGCGACAACGCGGGCGCGTCGTGGCACAAGACCCACAAGGCCGACGTCGAGGTCGGCGGCAGCCCGGGCTACTACTACGGCCAGATCCGCGCCGATCCGCAGAACCGCGACACGGTCTACGTGCTCTCGGTGCCCGTGCACAAGTCGACCGACGGCGGCAAGACCTGGACGCCGCGGCCGCGCGAGCGCGAAGGGTTCGCGAGCACCCTGCACGTCGATCATCACGCGCTCTGGATCGATCCCAGAGACCACGAGCACTGTCTGCTCGGCAACGACGGCGGCCTCGCGATCACCTGGGACGGCGGCCAACACTGGGACCACCTGGCACGCCTGCCGATCCTGCAGTACTACACGGTCGCCGCCGACCTTCGTTCCCCCTACCGCGTCTACGGCGGCCTGCAGGACAACGGCACGTGGGGTTTCCCGATCCACGGCAGCACGTCGAGCGGCATTCGCGCGAGCGACGCGTACCGGATCGACAGCGGCGACGGCTTCCACGTCGCGATCGACGCGAGCAACCCGGACGTCGTCTACTCGGAGTCGCAGTTCGGCGGCATGAGCCGCCAGAACCTGCGCACCGGTGAACGCAAGGGCATCAAGCCGCGCGCGCAAAAGGGTGAACAGCCGCTGCGCTGGAACTGGAGCACGCCGATCGTGCTGTCGCCGCACGCGCCACACACCGTCTACGTGGGCAGCCAGCATCTGCATCGCTCGGTCGACCGCGGCGATACCTGGGCCACCGTGAGCCCGGACCTGACGACCAACGACGCCGATCGCAAGAAGGGCAACGTGCCACACTGCACGATCACGACGATCGCCGAGTCGCCGCAGCGCGAGGGTTGGTTGTGGGTCGGCACCGACGACGGCAAGGTCTGGACCAGCAAGGACGGCGGGCGGCGCTGGCAGGACCTCAGCGACCGTTTCCCAGCCGCCGTGCACGGGCTCTGGGTGTCGCGCGTCGAGGCCTCGCCGCACGCGGCCGAGACGGCGTTCGTCAGCTTCACGGGCTACCGCGAAGACGGCCGCGAGCCGTTCGTGTTCCGGACCGACGACGGCGGCGACAACTGGACCGCGATCGCGCACGACCTGCCGATGGAGCCCGTGAACGTCGTGCGGCAGCATCCGCGTCACGCCAACGTGCTGCTCGTGGGCACCGAGATGGGCGCCTACGTGTCGATCGACGACGGAGCGCACTGGTATCGACTCGGTTCGGGCCTGCCGCGCGTCGCGGTGCACGATCTGATCGTGCACGGACGCGAGAGCCACGTGCTCGTCGGCACGCATGGCCGCGGCATCTGGGCCCTAGACGGAGCACTGCTCGAGGGGCTGCGCCGCGAGCATCTCGCGCAAGCGTTCCGTGCGCTGCCGCCGAGCGGCGGCGTGCTGCTGCGGCGTGCCTTCAGCGAGGGCAATACCGGCGCGCGCACCTGGTCGGCCGAGAATCCGTTCGTGCAGCCGGTGTTCCGTTACCTGCTCGCGCAGGATGCCGAAGACAAGGTCACGGTCGAAGTGCTGGATGCCGCGGGCACGGTCTTGTGGAGCCAGGATGGCCCGACCAAGGCCGGCTATCAGGAGGTCGTCTGGCAGACTCGCGGCGGTGGCCGCGGTGGTGCCCCGGGTGGCGGTCGTCAGGGCGGCCTGGGCGGTCGCGGTCAGGCGGGCCCACGCGCGGGATCGTTCGCGGTGCGCATCAAGTGTGGCGAGCAGGTGAGCACGCAACCGTTCCGCGTCATCGACCGCCGCGGACCGGCTTCCGTGATGGGTGGAGTGCCGAGCCTCTCCCCCGAAGTGCCGTGGCCGTTCGAGTTCGAGGAGGCAGAGGAAGGCGAGGAAGCCGAAGAGGCCCGAGCCAACCGCGGCGGTGGTTAGCCGGGCCGGCTACTCTGCCACCGGCTCATCGGACGGATCTTCGCCGTCCTCTCCGTTCTCGCCGAGCAGCACGGACTGGAGCTCGGCCATCAGGTGGATACGCAGGATGGCCTCCTGCTGCTTCTTCGTGCCCTTCTGCAGGCCCTCGCGTTCCATGTGCTCGGCCGTGAGGTCGTTGAGCACGTACAACGCGAGCCGCGCTGCATTGAGCGCCGCCAACCACGCGTTCGTGTGCGCATGGGGAATGAGCAGCCCCTGATGCTCGGATTTGGCCATCGGCTTCAGGTTGGCCAGGTCGCGGCGCACGAGCTGCGCGCGCGACAGGAACAGCCGCTCGAGCTCGGGCACCGAGTGGCGGCGCCATTGCCCCTCGTCGTCGGGGTCGTCGTAGGTCTCGGGCAGCAGCCGTTCGCGCACGCGCGGGTCGGTGCTCTCGAGCAGCATCGGTACCGCGATCAGGGTATCGACGCTCTCCGGCGTGAGATCGCCGAACAGGTAGCCCTCGTCGACGCGAGCCGCCCACATGTCAGGGCACCTCAGCCATCGACGACCTCGAGGCTGGTCAGCAGGTGATGCGCCTGCAGCTTCTGCGCGTACACCTCGGCCTGCTCGCGCGCCCCGGTCCAGACGATGGATCGCCCCGTCTTGTGGACCTCCATCATGAGGCGATGCGCCTTCGGCTGCGCGTACCCGAAGACCTGCATGAACACCTTCGTGACGTAGCTCATCAGCGTCACGGGGTCGTCGAGCACGATGACGTTCCACGGCGAAGCCAGCGACGTGTCTGGCCGCGTCTTCGTGTCGGTCTTTTCCTTGGTGGCAGCGCGCACGTTCATGCCACCGGGCACTGTAAGCACCCTCGCGCCACATCGAAAGAGCGGCGAAGGCCGCCGTGCGGGGAAACACCGCAGCCCGCAGGCTGCATCACCAGGATTCCTTCTGACCGCCAAGGCGCAGGATCGCGCGCCACTCGTCCGCGGTGACCGGCTGCACCGACAACCGGCTGCCGCGTTGCAACAGCACCATGTTCTTCAGCATCGGTTCGGCCTGGCACGACGACCGCAGCAGCGGCGGTTGCAGCCGCGCCACGCACGCGATGTCGACCGTGTACCACGCGGGATTCCGCGCGTCGCTGTCGGGGTCGTGGTATTCGCTCTTCTTGTCCCACGCCGTCTCGTCCGGATACCCGGCCTTGACGACCTTGGCGATGCCGACGATGGCCAACGGCTCGGTGCTGCTGTGGTAGAACAACACGCCGTCGCCGACCGCGACCTCGTCGCGCAGCAGGTTTCGCGCCTGGTAGTTCCGGACCCCGGTCCAAGACGTCCGGTTATCGCGCTCGAACTCGTCGAAGCCGTAGGACTCGGGCTCGGACTTGAACAGCCAGTAGCGGCGGGCCCTTGCCGAGGACTTCGTGTTGGCCTTGGGTTGCGTGTTCGCCATCGGGGGCGGACACGATACGCGCGTGCTCGTCGCGGCACTACTGCCAGAGCTGGCGCAGCGATTGGGAGTCGAGCGCCCCGAGCTCGAAGGCAATCGGGGGCAGGTCGTCGCGCCCCGTGACGCGGACCACGAGCGGGCCATCGGGCGCGGGCTCGAACACGGCGAGGCGGGCAAGCACGTCGCCGCCCTGGCGCGCGATGTTCACGGTCCAGGCCGGATGCGCGAACGTCTCGCCGCGTGCATCGAGCACGCGCTTTGCGGTCAGGTCGCGCAGCCGCTGGTCCGCGAACTCACCGACCTCGGCGCGATCCCCTTCCTTGCCTTCACAGATCCAGCGCGTGCCATCGAGTCGGAACTTGCGCAGTTCGTCGCCCCTCTGCACCACCAGCTCGCCGATGCCGGTGATCGTGAGCACCCTGCGCGCGCAGTATTCGGTCCACGCCCGCTGCAGCACTTCGACTGCCTGCTCGGGCACGAGCACCACGCTGTCGGGTTCATCGGCGCGGCACGCGTAATACAGCGTGAGTTGCTTGCGCTTGGTCCTGCTGCCCAACCACAACTCGGACGCCTCCTTCTGCTCGAAACCGCGCAAGGAGACCTGGAGCCGTCCGGTGCCGAGTCCGTAGCGCGGGTCCTTCGCGGCCGGCTCGAGAGCACCTTCGTCGGCGACGAACTCCTGCACCACCAGGTTGTTCACGGCCTGCGCGGCGTCGGTGCACGCCGACGCGTGCGTCGCGAACTCTACGGGCTCCACGAGACGCCATTCGGCGGCCGGGGACTCCCGGCGCAGACGCAGGCGATCCCCGCGCTCCTGACCCGGATCGACGACCAACTCGGCGAGACTCTCGTAGACATTGGCCGCGTTCTCGCCGAGCGAGACGAGGATGCGCGCGCGCAGGACCTCGGCCGAGACCTCGAAGATCTCGCTGTACTGCCGGTTGTCGGTCAGGAAGTACTGATTGCGGTGCGCCATGAAGCCGTACAGCTGGTTCTGGTCGTTGGTCCAGAGGTTGACGGTTTCTTCGCCCTGCATGCCGCGCACGGTGACGACGATGTTCGGCGCGTCGGTGCGCGGACGCATCAGGCCCCCTGGGAACACGTCGACGCGTTGGCTCAGCACGGCCACGAGGTAACGCTCGGCCGCGGCGCGGTCCGCCCGACCGACGATCGGCGACAGCAGCCTCCACTTGTTCTGCTCGAGCTTCAAGTGGATCGTCTCGCGCTTGCCGGTCGGCGAAGCCTGTTCGACGCGCAGCTCGAAGACCTGGGGCGGCGTGTGGCGGTAGACCTGGTGTTCGCGCAGGTCTTCGAGACCGACGCGCATGCTCTCGACGAGAGCGTCGCCTCCTTCCCAGATCTTCCCGGCACGGCGCAAGAATCGCGTCTCGCCGAGTGGTCCCTGCGCGCCGATTTCGACGTCGAAGCGCGCGCCATCCGGGAACTCGGCCATGAACGTGAGCTCGGGCGGCTCGAGTCCCGCGCGCTTGCGGCCTTCGGCATCGTCCTGAAGCGGCGTCTTGCGCATGTTCGCGCTGCTCCAGGCGTCGACGATCTGCTTCATGTAGGCGGCCGAAGCCAGGTCCTCGAGCGGCTCGGCGAGCCGGAAACGGCCTTCGGCGTCGCGCGTGACTTCGATCGGCGGCAGGTTGTGGAACTGCCAGCGCATGCGCGTGCACTGCCCGAGCGAGCGCCCGTCGAGCACGGGCGGCTCGGCGAGGTTCACGGTCTTCGGCTTCTCGTCGGTCAACAACAGCACCGCCGAGAGTCCACCGACTGCGCAGAGCAGCAGCAGGATCGTTCGCAGTCCCATCAGTTCCTCCGCCTCCGGTAGACCACGACACCGAGCAGCAGGAACGCGCCCGGGACGCCGCACACGAGCAGATACCACACGCGGGCGAACTGCTGGGGCTTCAGGTCAAGATGGTTGGCCTGGTAGCGGCTGCCCTGGATGTCGAGCAGCACACGCCGCTCGGTCAACCAGCTGCAGATGTTCAGCGCGAACGCTCCGAAGAACGGCATGCCGGCGTTGTTGCAGAACGCGCCCGCGACCACGATGACCTGTCCGGGCCGCGCCGAACCGGGTACCGCGGTGTTGTCGCCCGAAGCCGCGGGATTGACCTGGAAGGCGCTGCCGACGACGAACGCACGCAGACCGACCGCGGGCGCACGATAGCTCGGCTCGCCATTGGGTTCCGGCAACGCAGTCCAACCTTGCTCGCCGGTCATCAGCAGGTCTTCGCGCACGATCTCGCGCGAAGCACCCCGCTCGCGCAGCTCGCGCGCATACGCGACCTCGAACGGACGCTGGGACTCGGCGAGGCGGCGCGTCGTGGGGTGACTCCTGTTGGCGAGCAGTTGCAGCTTGGCCACACCGTTGTTGCCGTCCATGCCGCGGCCGCCGGCGCGCCCGCTCACGTCGGGAATCAGGTGGAAGACTGGGCGTTCGCCGATTTCGTAACCGAGCAGCTCCCCGAACTTGCCGCCGTCGGGATTCGACTCCGGAATGTGGGACCACGCGTAGTTGATGAAGACGCGGCCACCACGCTTCACGTATTCGAACAGCGCCACGGCGTCGCGCTCGACGAAGTTGCTGGTCGGCTCGATCACGAGCACCGCGGCGGCGTCTGCCGGCACCGGCTGGGTCTGGCTCAGACGCAGCTCCCGGACATCGAACCCGAGCTTCTGGAGCGCGGCGCGGAAGCCGCTGTAGCTGAAGCTGTCCGTGCCGGCGAAGTCGAGACTCGTCGAGTAGCCCTTCAGGAAGTACACGACCGGGATGCCCTGCACGAGCAGGCTCTTGAGCGCCGAGGAAATCGCTTCCTCGCCCTTGTAGTCCTTGAGCACGGGCACGGGCATGCGCCGAACCGGCGATCCCGGTGTCTCCGGCTGCTCGATGATCGCGAGATCCGACACCAGCGACAACTTGCGAAACCTGCGCTCCTTGCCGGGCTGCCGCATCGCGACGACGACCGCGTCGCCGTCCTGGGCGGTGTAGGCAAAGTCCGCCACAGCTTTGCGCGTGGCCGCGGCATCGCCGTAGAAGTCGTAGTAGTTGATCGTCAGCAACTCGCCACCGAGGAACTGGTAGCGCCTGAGCAGCAGATCCGTCAGATCGCGCAACCGTTGCCGGATCGCGAGCACCTGTTGTCCGGCAAGGTCCTGGGCCGACCCGTCCACGGACGGGTAGAACAAGTGGAACTCGACCTCGACCTTGGCCGCGCGCAGTTCGCGCAGCAGGTCTTCGGTGACGGGGTCGACCGAGTTTATGCGCTGCGGCGTGAGGTCGATGAGCCGCTTGAACGCCGGGCGCGACGCGACCCAGACGAGCAGCACCCACGTCGCGAGCATCAGCAGCGCCGCGACGAGAAGGTTGCCGAACAGCCGGAAGCGACGCAGCCTCACGCGATCCTCCGCGACGACAGACTCACCGTCGTGAGGAACAGGAAGAACAGCATGCCGCCCGAGTAGAAAGCGATCTGGCTCGTGTCGATCAGGCCGCGCGAGAACCACTCGCTGAAGTTGCGCATCACGTCGAGCTTGTCGAGCAGCTCGCGGATGTAGAAGTGCTGGGCCAGCTCCCCCAATTGCAGCGCGATCGGCTGCGGCAGTTGCATCAACCCGAAGCAGAACATGATGGTCAGCACGGCCGCGAGCAGCACGTTGTCGGTGAGACTGCTCGCGAGGCAGCCGAACGCGAGCAGCATGCCGCTGAGCAGGCACATGCCGAGGTAGGCAGCGAACACGGGGCCGAACGACAGATCCGCGTTGAAGAACGGCTCGTATTCGAGCAGGTGCAGGATGAACACGCTCGGCAGCCAGAGCAGGCCGAAGAAGGCAGCGGCGGCAGCCCACTTGCCCAACACGACCGCACCGTCGCGCACGGGCGCCGTCATCAGCGGTTCGATCGAGCCCGAGCGCCGTTCTTCGGCGAAGCATCGCATCGTCAGGATGCCCGGCACCAGCATCACCATGAGGAATGTGCTGCCGCGGCCATAGGTCGCGGTCGGGAACAGGTCCTGGTCGGCCCTGAACAGGGTGAACTGCTGCGCGACCAACGTCAGCTCGAAGCCGCGCCACAGATAGAAAACGACGGCGATCACCCAGCTCACGGGGCTCACGCAGTACGAGAGCAGCTCCTTCTTGAAGGTGACGAAGGCGCCCCTCATGGCTCGTCCCCCTCGACCTCGCCCGGCGTCGCCTGAGCCGGCGCGGTCGCTGCGGCCAGCGCCGCCTCCTCGGACCGGTCGGTGCCTTCGGTGACCGCGTAGAAGAACTCCTCCAGGCTCGGCTGTTCGACCTTCAGCTCGAGCACGGCGATGCCGGCGCGCAACAAGCGCTCGCCGAGTTCCGCGCGCGGATCGACACCGCGTTCGACGGCACATCGCATCGACGCGGTGCCATCGCCGCCGGTAGTGGCCACACCGGCCTCGAGACCCGCGATGCCCGACGTCGCTTCGGTGAGCTGCGCGGCGCTGCACTTCGCAACGACACGAACGTGGTACCGCGCGCTCGTCGTGACCAGTTCCTGCGGCGCTCCGTCGGCGCGCAGCCGGCCGCGGTGGATCACGAGGATTCGCGAGCTGACGTCCTGCACCTCGGCCAGGATGTGGCTCGAGAACAGGATCGTATGGTCGGCCGCGAGGTCGCGTACGACCTGCTTGATGCGGCGGCGCTGGTTCGGATCGAGACCCGACGTCGGCTCGTCGAGGATCAGGATCGGCGGGTTCGCGACGAGCGCGTCGGCGAGGCCCACACGCTGGCGATAGCCGCGAGACACGTGGCCACAGAGCTTGCGCGCGACTTCGACGATGCCAGCCTTGTCCATCGCGCGATCGACGGCGAGTCGCAGCTCGCGGCCCGGCACCCCCTTCAAGGCGGCGCGGTAACGCAGATACTCGATGACGCGCAGGTCCGGGTAGATCGGCACGTTCTCGGGCAGGTAGCCGACCTGCCGGCGGGCTTCCAGCGATGCCGTGGCGACGTCGTGACCCGCGATGGTGGCGGACCCTTCGGTCGCTGCGTGGTAGCCCGTTAGCACGCGGAGGGTCGTGGTCTTGCCTGCCCCATTCGGACCGAGGAAACCGACGACCTCACCGCGCGAGACGTGGAAGGAGATGCCGTCGACAGCCACCGTCGGGCCAAAGCGCTTCGTCAGCAGGGAGACACGGATCATCAGCTAAGGCGTTAGCGCCTCCGGTGAGCCAAGTAACACCTGCGCAGACGCGCGAATTAGGGTAGTGCGTCGCGTTGCAAAGGCCAGGGCGCAGCGAGCAGAACGTCCGATGCGTCCGATAGCTCCGGCCCCGCCGCGTTGCGGCGATGACCGACTACTTGACCTCGAACGAACCGAAGGAAACCGACCTGTCCGCACATGTCCGCGCTCGGCCCCCTACGCCGCATGGCTGCTGGCCTTCCGCCGGTTTCTAATCGGCTACCGTCTCGACAAGCGGGGCCATGCGCGGACACGATGTCACCGGCGGACAGGTGACAACAACGGGTGACACTTGCAGGCGAAGTAATGGCGAACCAGAAGCACCGCGGAGTCAAGTTCCTCACGTTGAAGGATGGGCGCGTTGTGGCCCGCTGGACGGACCCGGTGAGCAGAAAGCCGGTCCAGAAGGACACGGCGCCGATGGGACTCACGAATGCATCCCAGCGACGGCGGTGGGCGATCGCGAAGGCCAACGAGCTCCGGGGGCTCAAGGCCGAGGTCGCCCTGCAGGGCGGGCCGCTGGGTCGCGTCACGATCGAGAAGTCGCACGAGCAGTATCTCGAGCGATTCGCGAACCCGAACAGCCACAAGGGCAAGGTGGCGCCGCTGGCCGCGCTCCGCACCTACATGACCGAGCGGGGCGTCAAGGACGTGCAGGACCTGACGCCGACTGTCCTGGCGGGATGGGCCGACCACATCCGGCGGCCAGGCAACCCGCACGCGGTTGGAACCCGGAACCTGCACTTGCTCGTGATTGGCGCATGGCTGCGTTGGTGCCGAGAGAACGGCACGCTGCCGCGCGTCGATGAGGAGCGAATCAGGAAGACGACGCGCCGGCAGAAGCGGCCCGAGGACCCCATCGAGATCCTGCGGCCGGCCCAGCTGCGCGAGCTGCTACAGGCATGCATTGCGCACGATGCCACCGAGTCCGAGCAGATCGCCGCGTTCGTGCTCGTGGTGCTCGGCACCGGCATGCGTTACTCGGAGGCCGAGGGCTTGGCCTGGGACGAGGTCGACTTCGCCGAGAAGGTGATCCGGCTCGGCAGTGCCCGCACGAAGACGAAGCAGTCGCGGGCCATCACGCTGCAACAGTCCCCCACCGTGCTGGAACTGCTCGGTGCCCTGCGTCTGCGAGGAGGCCGCGGGCGCGTCTTCCCCTGGATCGACAGGGCCATCGCCGAGCGGGTTCGAGATCGTACCCAGCGTAGATACAGCGCGCCCACGTGGACGTGGCACATGCTGCGGCGAACGTGCGGCTCGCTGCTCGTCTGCGCGGGCGGCATCTACGGCGGCGCGG
>DASRJH010000214.1:0-7414 GCA_035649575.1 Planctomycetota bacterium | reverse complement strand
CGGACTCATCCGTGCACTCGCTTGCTGGCGTTGGGGCGGCATACCGACCACGCGGCGATCATCGCGGCGAGCAACCGGAGCGGACGCATGGGCCGCGACTGTAGCGGGATCGTTGGCCGAGGTCGCGTGCAGTGTTCACCGGCACGCGACCGATCAAGGCTCTTCGAGGTTCCGGATGTCGCGAGCGCCGACCAGCACCTCGACGGGGCTCGGCACCTTGCCATCGTGCTGCGCGTAGGCGCGGAAGCGACAGCGCACGTGAACGGCGGTGCCCGCCGGGTAGACGAGCCAGCGCTCGCCCTGCGCGTCGAACATCTCGGCTGACGGCGTGGGGTCGAGGCTCAGTTCCTGCACGACCAGCGAGCGCGTGCTCGACGGCAGCCGCAGTCGGCCCGCGGCAGGAACGAGGAACTCCGCGGCGACGTGATGTTCCTCGAAGTCCGGATACCGCGAGTCCGGCAGCGTCGAGCAGCTCGCGAGCAGCGACCCGAGCAGCGCTGCGAGGCCCTGTTTCGCCGCGTTGGGGCGCCGCAGTATCATGCGTCGATGACGGGCGGCGTCGCGGTGCGCGGCAATCTCCTGTGTGTGACGTGGTCCGCGGCGCTGGGGCATGTGTTCCTGTTCGATCTCGAAGCACGCCAGCGAGTGTCCGCGTGGTCGGTTCCGGCCGGCAGCCAAGGTTACTCGGATGCAGGGGGCGTGGCCATGGACGAGCACTTCCACCTGTTCGTCGCCGATCCGCACAACAACCGCGTCTGCCACTTCAGCGCGTTCGGCCGCCATCTCGGCGACATCGGCTCGCCCGCTCCGAAGAACGGCGATGTCGGACGCGATCGCCCCGGTGTGCTCGATCGGCCGCACGCCGTGGCCGTGGTCGGCGACACCGTGCTGGTCGGCGCGGGCGACAAGCCGCGGCGCTGCTCGGTGCAGCGCTTCACGCGCGGCGGGACGGCGCTGCGACGCTTGCATTCGGGCGGCGATGTCGAGGCGACCTTCGGCGCGCCGCGGTCGGTCTGGGCCGATGCCGAAGGTGTGCTCGTCGCCGACACGCTGCGAGGTCGCATCCAGCGCTTTCGCGCCGACGGCACCTTCGTGAGTCACACCCCGTGCGCGCTCTCGGGTGCGCTCGCGCGGCCCGTCGCGGTGCTGCGGCTGCCCGGTGGCAACATGCTCGTCGCCGACCGCGGCGACGAGCCCGCGATCTTTGCGCTGCAACCGGACGGTGTGCAGTTGCCGATCGCGGCCGAGTTGCATGCGCGCTGTGTCGAGCCCGTCGCGTTCGCCGCGGACGAGAGCGGCCGCATCTACGTGCTCGATCGCGGCGGCGAACGCGTGCAGCGCTTTCACCGCGACCTCCGCTTCGACCAGATCGTCGTCGACCTGCCCGAACATCTCGATGTCGCTCCGGGTGCACCGAGCGAGCACTGATCGGGGTGCGTGACGCGTGGTCATGCGCGGTGAAGGAGCGAAAAAGAAGTCGAGAAGCAATCTTGCGGAGCGTGGCACGAGCGGTAAGAATCTCGTCGCTGTCGGGCTTCGCTTGCTTGGCCGGTCAGCCACTTGCGTGTGCAGAATCACTCTCGCACGCGGGTGGGGCCAGGGAACGCGTGCCGGCGGCTCGCTGTCTTTTCGTCCCGTTTTCTTTCGTTGGGCGGACCCACGCCGACCCGGATGGCTCCACGCCAGCACGGGCGTAGGCTCCCAGCGGCGTTTGGAGGGGCTCCTTGGATCGAATCCGCATCCGGGGTGGCCGCGGTCTCCGCGGCACCGTACGTGTTTCTGGCAGCAAGAATGGTGCTCTGCCGATCTTGGCGGCGTCGCTGCTCATCGACGGCCCGATCCGTCTGCGCAACATGCCTCGACTCACCGATGTCGAGAACCTGCTGCGCATCCTCGGCAAGCTCGGCGTCGAGCATCATTGGACCGAAGACGGCGCGCTCGAGCTCGAGGCCGTCGACAAGACCATCTACATCGCTCCGTACGATCTCGTGCGCACGATGCGCGCGAGCTTCGTCGTGCTGGGGCCGCTGTGGGCGCGCCGCGGCGTCGCGCGCGTGAGCTACCCGGGCGGGTGCGTGTTCGGTCATCGACCGGTCGATCTGCACCTCAAGGGTCTGCGCGACCTCGGCGGCGTCATCGAGATGACCGACGGCTACGTGACGATCAGCGGCCCTCCGCTCGGTGGCCCCGTGTTCCTCGGCGGCAACATGGGCTCGACCGTGCTCGGCACGGCGAACGTGCTCATGGCGGCGACGCTCGCGAAGGGCACGACCTACCTCGAGTCGGCTGCCATGGAGCCCGAGATCGAGGACCTCTGCAACTTCCTGAACGCGTGCGGCGCCCGCATCTCGGGCATCGGCAGCCACCTGCTCCGGATCGAGGGTGTCGAGACGTTGACCGGTTGTGAGTGGACGATGATCCCGGACCGCATCGAGGCCGGCACGTTCCTGTGCGGCGCGATCATGATGAACAGCGATGTCATCGTGCAAGACTGCAATCCGATGCACCTGCTCGCGGTGGTCGACCGCTTGCGCGCAGCCGGCTCGCAGATCGAGCTCGGTCGCGACTACCTGCGCAACGTGCCCATCGCGCAGGGGCGCCTGCGCGCCGTCGACGTCACGACGATGGCCTATCCGGGTTTCCCGACCGACCTGCAGGCGCAGTTCATGGCGCTGATGGCGCGAGCCGACGGGGTGTCGGTGATCACCGAGAAGATCTACCCCGAGCGCTTCATCCATGCCTCGGAGCTGCAGCGGTTGGGGGCGCGCATCCGCCGCGAGGGTCCGAGTGCGATCATCGAGGGCATCGAGGAGCTGCAAGGTGCGCCCGTGATGGCCAGCGACCTGCGCGCCTCCGCGAGCCTCGTGCTGGCGGGGCTCGTCGCGCGCGGCTCGACCGATGTGCGCCGCGTGTATCACATCGACCGCGGTTACGAACGCATCGAGCAGAAGCTGCAGTGCATCGGAGCCGACATCGAGAGAATCAGTGAAGGTTAGGCGTCGTGTACGAGTTACTCCGCGGCGCGGCGGATGAGTTCCTGCGCCTGGGTGGGCGTGAGCTCGGCCAGGATCGCGCGTGCGCCACAGCACTCGATGTCGCCGAGGTCGAGTAGCTGCTGGTCCTCCTCGACGAGGTCGGGCACGACCGTGTCGGCAATGCTGACGATCGGTCGCAGCGGGTCCTTGCCCTGCGCGTGCACGACCGCGACCGCGCCGTCGGTCATTTGCACGAGCTGGCCGTTGGGGTAGATGCCGTTGCTCTCGATGAACTTGCGCAGCAGGCTCTGGTCGAGCTTCTGGCCCATCGCGAGCATGACGCGGTAGGCCCGGATCGGCGACATCGGCTGCTTGTAGGGCCTCGAAGCGGTCAGCGCCTCGAACACGTCGCAGATCTTCACGATGCGGCTGACCATCGAGATGTGATGCGCGTGCAGCGTGCGCGGGTAGCCGGTCCCATCGGGAGAACGGTGGTGGCCGAAGGCCGCGGCGACGGCCAGCGGATCGGAGTCGTTGTGGTCGAGCAGGCACTCGGCTCCGAGCTCGGCATGGCGGTTCATCTGCAGGCGCTCTTCGGCGTTCAGTGTCCGCGTCGAATGCAGCAGCTCGAACGGGATCAGCGACTTGCCCACGTCGTGCAGCAGCGCCGCCGTTCCGATGCGGATCAGCAGGCCGTGGTCGTCCGTGAGCGTCTTCGCGAAGTTCATGCTCAGGATCGCGACACGCACCGAGTGGCCGAACGTGAAAGCGTCGTATTGGTCCTGGCGTGCGAGGCCGAGCAGCGGCTGTTCCCTGTTCTGCAGTTGCTTCAACACCTGCTCCGCCTGGGCTTGCACGGGGGCGAAGTCGATGCGGCCGCCGCGGCAGACCGAGACCGTGACGTTCTGCAGCAGGTCGATCACCGACTGGTAGAAGCGCAAGCCGACGCGCACGGTCGAGTCGACCGCATTGGCCCTGTCGCCGGTCGGCGCGGTGCTCGCGTAGGGCGGCAGCAGGCGCGCCAGCTGGCATTGGCGCGCCGCGAGCGTCTCGTTGAGCTGGTTGTAGTCGTGGCCCGGCTGCGGCCGCGTGGCCATGGCGACCAAGAGCGTCTCCAGCTCCTGCGTCTCCACCCGCGCGCCGAACTCGAGTCCACCCGATCCCCAGGTCCGCAGCAGGGCGATCAGGCGCGCGGCGCCGATGCTGGCTCCGAGCAGGGGACTCTGCTTGTGGATGATGAGACCCTCGGCCGCGCCGATGACGACTGTCGGCTCGCCGGTCGCGACCGCGAGCTCACGCAAGGTGCGCTGCAGGTCCGCGATCGAGGTCTGCACGCGCGGATGCGTGATCGCGTAGATGCGCGCGTTGACGAACGCGGCGACCAATGCGTCGACGAGCAGCGTCGCTTCCGTGGTGGCGTCGCGGGGCTGTTGCAGGTCCGTGCTGGTCATGATGGCATCGAGGCGATTTGGCGGAGAGCTGCGCGTGCGCGCCGGCGAACGGCGCGCGCCTGGCTCCCGAACTGCGTGAAGCGCCCCGCCGTCGCGAGAAACCTCAGCAATGCGCGTGTCTCGGGCTCGGGCACGTGCACCAGGTTGTCGATCGCGGTCAGGTAGGCGTCGTGGTCGCCGCGCTTGAAGCTGCGTTCGACGGCTGTTCGCAGCAGGCGTCCCGTCGCAGCTCGCTGGGTCTCGTCGAACTTCTTCTGCGCGGCGGCGGCCAAGAGGTTCTGCAGGTAGGCGCGCGGCAGTTCGTCGACCGAGGCCACGGAGCCCAGTGCGGCCATCTCGGGCGCGGGCAGCGCCAGGTTCCGCGCGAGGTCGAGCAGGATCTGTCGGACGTCGCGCGAACCGTGCGAAGCCGCGTGCGGCAGGAAGGGCAGCACCAGATCTCCGCCGATGGCGACGAGGGCCTTGACGACGACCGCGTCCTGCAGCACGCCCGTCTTCGCCGCCGCCGTAACGCCGCCGAGCGGCAGCATCGTCCCGAGCATCTCGAGCCCCTCGCGCATCGTGCGCAAGCCGTCAGGGTCCTGACCGAGCACGCGCGCCGCGAGAGGCAGGGCCTCGGGGAAGCCTCGGGCCACGAACGCGGCGTCGACGAAGCGATGGGAGCGCACGAGCGGTTCGAGCCCCCCGTCGACGAGAGCACGCAGGATGCGCGTGCGGGCCGACTGCGTGACCGAGGTGCCCTGGTCCTTCGGGTTGAGGTAATTGTCGACCATCTTGCCGCCGAGCGGGCCGAGCGCGCGAACCGCCGGGGCCAGACGCGCCGACGCCGCCTGCAGCACCGCCTCGTTCGTGGAATGGCTCAGCGTGTGCAGCAGGACGCCGCACAGCTCCCGGCTCATGTTGGAAGAGCCCGGTTCGAACTCGGCGGCGGGCGGCAACCGCAGGTTGGCTGCCTCGGGCAGCTCGGCCATCTCGTGCAGCAGCAGGTCGAGATCGGCGACGATGCCCTCGTCCTCGGGCCGGCCGCTGGGCAGCTCGGTCCTGGACAGGGCCTGCTCTGGTGCTTTGGCGGGGAAGTACTGGCGCGCCACGCCGAGGGCCATGCGCAGCAACTCGCCACCCTTGACCTTGGCTTTGCGCTGCACGACGGCGCCGAGGCCATCCTCGACCCGGTCGAGCACCTTCCTGACGACGCCCTCGATCTGAGCGGGGTCGTTGGCGATGTCAGCGGGCAGCAGTTCGCCGATCGCCGCGAGCAGGTCGATACCGCGGTCGATCGCGGCCGTGGGGTCTTCCGTGTGGCTCTCGATGGCCTGCAACTGCTGTCGGATCGACCCGTCCTCGGCCAGCCGTTGGAGTATGGCGGACAGACGTGCGCGTGGAGCTCTCTGGCGCGGCGGGACTTCGCGCGGCGCCGGTGCGGGAGGTGGCGGCTCCGCCGGCTTCGCGTCCGCGGCTTCGAGGGCATCGTCCGTTTCGTCGGCCCCCTCCGCGTAGTGACCCGTGAAGACGAGCGCCAGCGGCCGCAGCCGCGCATGGTCCTTCTGCCACTGCGACAGCAAATGGTCGCGCGTGCGCGAGCGGCACCGGTTCAGCATCATCGCGAACTCGTTGACGTCGTGGACGGAGCAGTCGACGTCGAACTCGACGCCGCGCAGACCCGCGTTGCGCAGCCGCTCGATGAGCCAGGTTGCATCCAGGGAGTCCATGCGCAGGCGATTGCCTGCGACGTCGAACTCGTCACCGTGCAGCAGCATCGCGATGGTGCGCCGTTCGCCAGCGCGGGCGCGCAGGCGCTCGAGCGCATCCGTTGCCGCGCCCTGGACACGCGGGTGCGAAGCCGGGTAGATCGCGATGTTCTTGAGCGCCGTGGCGAGGGACTGGACCAACGCGACATCGCTGTCGGGTGCATGGTCTCCGTCGACTGGCTCTGGCGGTCGCTGTTCCACGGCTTCGCCGGCTATCGACGAGGCCTTGCCGCGGAGCACAGTGTAGGCGTTACCCTTGTCGCCAGGCCAACTTGAGACGGCACGGCGAACGCCCGGCCGCAGCTCTTCGCGCGAGGCAACGCGGCGTGGAGGGTTCGCCGGTGCGCGCTTACCATCCGGGCCCGACGGAGAAACCATGCCCGACGCCGCTCGCCCCGATCGTCACGCCTGCTATCTGCGTTTTCGCAGCGTGCTCGAGGATCCGTTCGTCGAACTCGACCTGAGCCTCGGCGGGCTCGCCGAGAGCGACGTCGCTGCGCTGCAGGCGCCGCTCGGCAAGGCGCTGCAGGCACTGCAGGCTCTCGAAGCGGGTGGCATCGCGAACGCCGACGAGAAGCGCATGGTCGGTCACTTCTGGCTGCGCGCGCCGGGGCTCGCGCCGTCGCCCGACGTCGAAGAAGCGATCGCCCGCACGATTGCCAGCATCGAAGCGTTTGCGCAGGGCGTACACAGCGGCCGCCTCACGCCGCCCGAGGGCGGCGCGTTCACGAAGGTCGTGTTGTGCGGCATCGGCGGCAGTGCACTGGGGCCGATGCTGCTCTGCGACGTGTTCGGCACCGTCGAGGCCCCGATGAGTCTCTGTGTGCTCGACAACACCGACCCCGAGGGCATCGACCTCGCGATCGAACGGCTCGGGGCGCTGCAGGACGCGCTCGTGATCGTGATCAGCAAGTCCGGCGGCACGCCCGAGACCAGGAACGGCATGCTCGAAGTCGAACGGGCGTGCAAGCTGCAGGGACTCGCGTTCGCGCCGCGCGCCGTGGCCGTGACGCTGCCGGGCTCGCAGCTGCAGCAACGCGCCGAGAAGGAAGGCTGGGCTGCCACGTTCCCGATCTGGGATTGGGTCGGGGGCCGCACCTCGATCACTTCGGCCGTGGGGCTGTTGCCGGGCGCCTTGCTCGGCATGGACGTGCGCGCGTTCCTCGCCGGTGCCGCCGCGATGGACGATGCGACGCGGCGCCCGGACGTTTGGCAGAACCCGGCCGCGATGCTCGCCGCG
>DASRJH010000213.1:0-20297 GCA_035649575.1 Planctomycetota bacterium | reverse complement strand
GGTGCTCAGCGCGGTGATGCTGCCGCTGTCCTACGCGCTCGGCACCTGGCTGCTCGATGGGCCGCTGCAGGGTCTGTTCCGCGCGTTGATCAACGGCAAGGGGACCGCCTGGTGCGGTCTCGAGTACTACGCGACGGCCGGCGGTCTCGTCTTCGGTCTCGTGTTCGGCCTCGGCTCCGGCTACCTGCTCAACCGCACGATCGGCGCGATCCGCACGAAGATGGCGACCGTCGAGGAGAGCAGCGAGCTCTACCACAAGTATGCGAACAAGCGGTGGGTGCGGTTCTGCACCTGGCTCTTGCTCGGCAAGGGCAAGGGCAAGAAGGACTGGAAGGACCTGTCCGAACAGGGCAAGGTCGGCATGCCGTTCCGCGTCTGGGGCGTGGCCACCGCGGCTGTGCTGGTCGGCAGCCTGTGGGTGTTCCAGCAGTGGTTCTCGACGCCGATCCTGACCACCAACGTGCGCGGCGCCCTCGAGTGGATGAACGGCGCCACCGTGGATCTCGAGTCCGCGAAGCTCGACTTCGGCGAGGGTACGCTGCGGTTCTCGCGTCTGGCCATCGCCGACAGCGCGGCGCTCGACACGGATCTGCTTGCCGCGGACGAAATGACCGCGAAGATCGACACGGGCGAGCTGCTGCGCAAGCGCTTCGTCATCGACGAGCTGCGTTCGACGAGCGCGCGCTCGGGCACGCCGCGCAGCCACAAGGGCGTGATCCTGCCGGGCAAGCCGCCGCCGCCCGAACCGCCGCCACCACCGCCGAACACGAAGACGATCGAGGACTACCTCGCGGACTTCCAGGTCTGGAAACGGCGGCTCGAGCAGGCGCGCGAGTGGATCGACGTGATCGCGGGCGGCGACGAGGCACCGCCGGCCGAACAGACACCCGAGCAGCGCAAGGAGGATCGCGCCGAACAGGCACGCGTGCACGGCATCGCGTGTGTCGTGGCGACGCACCTGATCGAGGCTGGACCGCGCGTGCTGATCCGCAAAATCGACATCGAGGGCATCGGCTACTCGTGGAACGGCAAGCCCGACAAGCTCGACCTGCGCGCGCGCAACCTCTCGGACCTGCCTTCGCTGGTGCCCGACGCGCTCTCGGTGTCGCTGAAGTCGACGGACTCGATGATGCTGCAACTGTCGGGCAAGTCGAAGGCGAACCCCGCGGTCGGCCTCGAGTTCGCGTTCCGCGAGCTCGCCGTCGACAACGTGTTCAAGAACCTGCGCACGGGCGGTTCGCCGCCGTTGCGCGGCGGGACGCTGGACCTCAGCGGCAAGGGTTCCTTGAGCTCGGCGAAGGGGGCCACGGTCATCGACTTCCCGCTGCAGGTCGCGCTGAAGGACACGACGTTCGCGTTGACCGGAGCCAAGGAGACGAAGGTCGCTTCGCTGTTGTTGCCCATCGGTCTGCGCGGTCCCGTGACGAGTCCGGCCGTGGCGCTCGACGACAAGGTGCTGCAGGACGCGCTGCTCGCCGCCGGTCAGAAGGAGCTCGCGAACTTCGTGCAGGGGCAGGCCGGCAAGCTGCTCGGCAACCTGAACAGCAACCTGCCCGCGGCGGCCCAGGGTGTGCTCGACCCGAACAAGAGTCCGGAGCAGATCGCCGCAGACGCCAAGCAGAAGGTCGACGACGAAGCGAAGAAGCTCGAGGAGCAGGCCAAGAAGAAGCTCGAGGAGGAGGCCAAGAAGAAGCTCCAGGACGACGCCGCGAAGAAGGCGGCCGAAGAGGCCCAGAAGGTGCTGCCGGGCGGCTTGAAGTCCCTGATTCCCGGCGGGAAGAAGTGACCATGATCAAGCTCGACCGCACCGAACAGCGCATCGTCGGCGTGCTGATCGAGAAGCAGCTTGCGGTGCCCGACAGCTACCCGCTCAGCGAGAACGCGCTGGTCGACGGCTGCAACCAGAAGAGCAACCGCGATCCGGTCATGGAGCTCGTCGCGTTCCAGGTGTCTGGCGCGCTGATGGGTCTGCAGGAGAAGGGCTACACCGCGCGCGTCGAGGGGGGCGGGCGCGTGCCGCGGTTCAAACATCGCGTGGTCGAGGAGCTGCAGCTCGATCCGAAGGAACTCGCCGTGCTCGCGGAGCTGCTGCTGCGTGGGCCGCAGGCGCCAGGCGCGCTGAAGCCGCGCGTGGCCCGCATGGGCTGTCAAGCCCCGCCCGAGGAGATCGAGTCGATCCTCGAGAAGCTCTCGCAGCGGTCGCCGCCGCTCGTCGTGCGGCGTCCGCCCAGCAGGCACGAGCGCGACCCTCGATGGCAACATTTGCTCGGGGACGGCAGTGAGCTCACCGAGCCTTCTGCGCCACCGCCCGAAGCCGGTGCACGCCCCGAAACTAGCGCCCGCCAGCCAGGCCTCGAGGATCGCGTTGCCGCGGTCGAGATCTCGCTTGCCCGCCTGCAGCAAATGATCGCGGAGCTCGAGGCCCGGATCGGCCGGTCGCAGGCTGCGCCCTAGCACACGACCCGAGCATTCCCCCCCCAGTGTCCTGCAAGACCCTCGCATGAAGACGCCAATGCAGCCGCCTCCACTTCCACCTCATGTCCAGCTCTTCCAGTTGATGACGGGGTTCACCGTGAGCCAGGCGATCTTCGCCGTCGCGCGGCTGAACGTTGCCGAGCACCTCGCCGCTGGTCCCGTCGTGGTCGAAGAGGTCGCGCGCAAGACGGGTGCCAATCCCGACGCCCTCTACCGCGTGCTCCGCGCGCTCGCGAGCGTCGGCGTGTTCACGGAGACCACGCCGCGCCGTTTCGGGAACACGCCGATGAGCGAGTGCCTGCGGGCCGGGGTCCCGGGCTCACAACACGCCGGGGCCCTGATGATCGCCTCGCTCTGTTACTCGGCCTTCGGCGAGCTGGCGTGGTCGGTCGGGACCGGCCAGCCCGGGTTCGACAAGATCTTCGGCGCGCCGATCTTCGACTATCTCGCGAAACATCCTGACGAAGGACGCGGCTTCGACCAGGCGATGAGCTCGATCCACGGGCCCGAAACGCCGGCCATGATCGAGGCATTCAGCTTTGCTGGCTTCCGCACCATCGTCGACGTCGGCGGCGGCAACGGTTCCACGCTGATCGAGATCCTACGCAGCGCTCCCAAGGCTCGCGGCATCGTCTTCGACCTGCCCGGCGTGGTCGAGCGCGCCGCGTCCACGATCCGCGACGCCGGGCTCGGCGACCGGTGCCGCGTCGCGGGCGGCAGCTTCTTCGAGTCTGTGCCGAAGGATGCCGACGCCTACATCCTGCGGCACATCATCCACGACTGGGACGACCAGAAGAGCATCCAGATCCTGCGCCGCTGTCGCGAAGCGATGGCCCCCGGCGGGAAGGTGCTCGTCGTCGAGAGCGTGATCCCGACCGGCGACGAGCCGCACCCCGGCAAGTGGCTCGACATCATCATGCTCGCCGTGCCCGGTGGCCGCGAGCGGACCCGCGCCGAGTACGAGGCGCTGCTTGCGGCTGCCGGGTTGAAGCTCGAACGCGTCGTGGCGACCCGTTCGCCGGTGAGTGTGGTGGAGGCGGTGGCGAAGTGATGCGCTCGGGGCGCCCGGTGTCGCGGGTCACCGGGACAGCAGCAAGGTCACGACGATCCCCAGCAGGATGCAGACGGCAATGCTGACGCACGTGAGGGCGATGCGCCGGCGCTGCTTCAGCAGTGCCTCCCAGCGCGCTGCGTCCAGGAAGAGGCCTTGCTCACCGACTACTTGAATGACTGCGTGGCCTCGTAGCTGCCTGAAGGCCAGCCCTTCGTGCAAACCGAGCTTTGCCGCCGTTGTCGCGCGGTCCGCGCTCGTTGCACCTGCGTCCCTGAACAACTCGACGATTCTCGCCTGCCTGCGAAGAACGCCTGCGATAGGAGCTGGAAACACGGCCATCCTGCTTCTCCATATTGCTCGAGTGATGTGCGGCCGGATGTTATCCCAACGGCTGGCGCCGTAGCGAAACCGGTTCGGCACGGAGGCGGCGACTAGCCTTGCTGCGCGGCAGCGGCCTCGGCCGCGCAGCCCGCGCACCAGGCCGCATCGTGCTCGCCCGTGGCGATCACGTAGGTGTAGCCGAGTCGCAGCTCGACGTCGGATGTCACTTCGCAGCGGACCATCGCGCCAAAGCGCCCATATCCACGCGTCGCCCAGGTCGCGGGCTTGGGGTTTCCGGCCCCTTCGATGCGCAGCACGGTCACCAACCCGCTGTTCAGCGGCAGCACGGCGGCGCTCCAGTCGCAGTCGGTCCAGACGTCGTCGGCGCGCGCGCGAGCCGTCGCGGGCCGTACGTATGTCACACCCGCATCCTGCTCGGCGAACTGCTGCAGCGCGCGGAACTGGTGCCCCGCGTGTTGCGGGTCGCCGTCGAGCACGACGGGCGCATCCGCGGCACGCAGTCCGATCTGCACGTCGAGAACGGTGCTGCCATCCCCGCGCAGACAGGCGCGCATCGCGCGGCGTTCGTGCAGCAAGGTCTTGCCGTCAGGGGCGAGCCAGTCGATGCGCGCGACCTGCCAGTCCTCTGCGAGGCCCATCGCCGCCGGCCGCTCGAACGCGACGAAGCGCTGCGTCTCGCCTTTCGAGCAGTGCCAGAAGTCGAACGTCTTGCCGCCGCATCGCAGCCTGTTCCAGCCGATGAAGAGTCCGCGGTGGTGTTCGTAGGCGCCGCCGAGCCCCTTCGTCAGCAAGCGTCCATCGGGCGCAAAGACGTGGTGGAAGACCTTGCACGTGGCACTGTGCTGCGCCGGCACGTAGTGCAGACACTCGAGGCTCGCGACCAGCCGGTCGCCGGCCAATACCTGCTCGGGCGGCCTGGTCCGCGTGGCCGTGCACGACGCGAGCAGCAGGGCCAGGGCCAATCTCGGGAGCACGCGGCGATGGTAGCGTCATTCGGCCGACGCGCGCCAGGGCTGCAGCCTCGCCGCAAGACCGCATGACGCCTACACTGCTGTCCGATGCAGCTGGCCGTCTATGCGCACCCGTTCGACCTGCAAGCCTTGGCGGCGCACGGCGGGCTGCCGCGCCTGCGCGATCTCGGCATCGGCGAAGTGGCGCTCGCGACGAGCTACCACGATGGCCGGTGGTTGATGCCCTGGCAGGACGAAGGGCGCGTGCGTTTCCTCGAAGACGGGACCGTGCATTTCCGGCCCGGCTCCGATTACGGCGAGCTGCGCCCACAGACATCGCGCGCGGTGCCCGCCAAGGGTCCGTCGCCGCTCGAACTGCTTTGCGAACAGGCGCCCGCGGCAGGCATGCGCGTGCGGGCCTGGAACGTGTTCACGCACAACTCGCGTCTCGGCGCGAAGCATCCCGAGCTGTGCGTGCACAACGCGTTCGGCGACGTCTACACCTATGCGCTGTGTCCCGCGCAGCCGAAGGTGCAACAATACATCGCGGCGATGGTCCGCGACCTCGGCTGGCACAAAGGCCTGCACACGATCGAATTCGAAGCGCTCGGGCAGATGGGGCACAAACATTCGAGCCACCACGACAAGGCGAGTTTCACGGCGACGGGGCTGCTCGACGCGGCCTTGTCGGCGTGCTTCTGCTCCGCCTGCGAGAAGATCCTCACGAAGGGCGGTACTGATCCCGAAGAGCTGCGGCGTTCCGTGCAGTCGTGCGTCGACACACACGTGAGCAGCGCCGATGCGATGACGCCGGGCACGGTGCCCGCGGGACCCAAAGACCTGGCTGCGGGGGACGCGCGCTGGCTCGACGCCGTGCTGGACGCCCGGGCTCGCACGGTGCAGCAACTCGCACGCATCGCGCTGAACGCACCGCAGCAGCGGGCCGTGCAGGTGCACCCGCATCCGTGGTTCACGGGCAGCCAACTGGCGGCCGCGAGCGCCGCCAGCTTTCCCGCGACGGACGAGCGCGTCGTGACGTGTTATGGCGAAGGCCCCGGCCAGATCGGCCGCCTGCTCGGCGGCGACGACGCCGTTCGCCTTCGCGCCTCGCCGCGCCGTCTCTGCATCTGGCCGAAGGCACCCGAATTCATGAACGACCGGGACCTCGAGCAAGTGCGCGATCTCTGCCGGCAGCACGGCATCGCGTCGATCGCGATCTACCATCTCGGCCTCTTGCCCTGGCGCACGATCGAGCGGGTCGCCAAGAAGCTCGCCGCATGATGCTGCGTCTTTCGTTCTGCGCGCTGCTCGCGGGATCGGTGTGGGCCCAACAGGAGCCCGCCGTCGAACGGCCGCGGCTCGTCGTGTTGTGCGTGGTCGACCAGCTCGCGAGCTGGGTGTTCGAACAGGGCCGACCGTTCCTCGACAAGGATGGCGGTTTTCAGCGGCTCGCGCAGCAAGGTGCCTGGTTCTCGAAGTGCGCCTACCAGCATGCGTGCACGGAGACCGGGCCGGGCCACGCGACGATCGGCACCGGAGTGCCGGCGTCGGTGCACGGCATCGTGCGCAACAGCTGGTGGTCCGTCGAGGATGGCAAACTCGTCTACTGCGTGAACGAAGCGATGCCGGCGTTGCCCGATCTGCCCGAGGGCAAGGATCGTGGACCCGGACGCATGCGGGCGCAGACGTTCGCGAGCAGCCTCGAGAAGAGCGTGCCGGGCAGCAAGGTCGCGAGCGTGTCGTGGAAGGACCGTTCGGCCATCCTGATGGCGGGTCCCGATGCGGACGCCGTCGTCTGGATCGAAACGACGACCGGCAACCTCGTCACGAACACGGCGTGGGCCAAAGCGACGCCGGCCTGGGTGACGCGCTTCAACGAAGAGAGGGCCATCGACGGGTTCTTCGGTTCGGTCTGGGATCGCTCGGGACCCGAGGCGGCTTACGCGGGTCTCGTCGACGACCGGCGCTACGAGGTGGCGCACCAGAACGGCACGAACCAGCACACGCTGCCGCAGCCGCTCACGGGCGGCAAGCTGGAGCCCGCCCCCGCGTACTACCTGCAGCTCTTCGCTTCGCCGCAGGGCAACACGGTCGTGCGCCTCGCGGCCGAAGCCGCCGTGCGCGGCATGGAACTCGGCGCGGACGCCGTGACCGACCTGCTCTGCGTGAGCTTCTCGTCGACCGACGTGGTCGGCCACGTGTTCGGTCCCGATTCGGTGGAAGCGCGCGATGCGCTGTTGCGACTCGACCGCGATCTCGCGCTGTTCTTCGGGTTCCTCGACAGCGCGGTGGGGGCCCGGCGCTGGGCGCTGTTCCTCACGGCGGATCACGGCGTGGGGCCCACGCCCGAAGCCGCGAAGGCGGCGGGTCGCGATGCCGGCCGGGGTCTGTTGCTGACCGGCGCGCGCACTGCAGCCGAGCAGGCGTTGACCAAGCGATGCGGCAGGCCGCCCGAAGGCAAGCGCTTCTTCACGCACGTCGGCGAGTACTCGTTCTACTTCGACCACGACGTGCTCGCGGCGTTGCGCGGCGAACGCGACGCGGCGGAGATGCTGCTCGAGGCATCGCGCGTAGCCGCGCAGGCGGCTGCGTCGGCGCGTGGCATCAGCGCGGCGTTTGCGACCCAGGACCTGCAGGCGCCGTCGAAGGAGCACGATGCGCTGCGGGCTTCGCTCGTGTTGGGCTTGTACCCGGGGCGCGCGGGCGACGTGCAGCTCGTCGTGAAGCCGTATTGGCTCGACGGCGCGTCGCCGGCGTCGCATGGCACGCCCCACGCCTACGACCTCGAAGTCGCCGCGTTCGCGATCGGCCCCGGCGTCCGGGCCGGAGCGCGCATCGACGCTGCGATCACGCCGGGCTTCGGAGTCGTGTGGTTCGCGCAGATGCTTGGCCTGCCACGAGCGGCAGCGGTCGTCGACACCGTTCCGCCGCAGTTGCTGGGCGGGAACTGATCGGTCGCTGGCGTCCTCCGAAGGCAGCGTGCGGGCTTGCTGCGAGCCTTGCCCGGTGCTCTCCGCGTAGGAACTGCCGGCGACCGGTCGAGAGGCACGCGCGCAGAGCCTCGATGGCAACGCGGTAATCGACGCGGCGCGATGAGCCTCACAGTGACAGCCCCACGGGAAGCGAGTCCCTGATAGCCTGCTGCTTCCCTCATCGCCGGCAGCCGAGCCATGCAACGACTCATCGAACGCCATCCGCTGCGCCGCGGCGCGCATCGCTCGCGCGACGAAGGCATGTGCGCGATGGAGATGGTGGCCTGGCTCGCCGGGGAACCGCACGGCGATGAACCGTCCTGCGCTTGCCCGGTGGCCGCGGCGCTCGTGCGCGCCTGCAACGACGCGATGGGCGACGCAGAGCGCAACCGCTGTCTGCGCTCGTTCGTGCCGAGGCTCGTGAACTCGCGCGGCAGTGCGGCGCTCGAACGCGCTCGCGGCATGCTCGTGCTCGACTGCTTGTTGCACACGCTGTTGCCGGCCCTCTTGCGATCGCGAGGTCGCGGCGGCGATGTGGGGTTGCTCGCGGCTCTGCCGCCCATGCGCGGCGACGCGGACCTGCACACGGCACTGGCCGCGATCGATCGCCTGTGGTTTGCACCTCGAGCGGTGCGCTGGGTCCTGTTGCGCGCCCTCGAAGGCATGCCGCCCGCGCGCTACGTGACGGGCGTCATGCCGGTGCTGCGCGGGCTCGGCGAAGCGGAGGCCGGAAAGGCGGCTGGAGCGCTGCTCGAGCGGCTGATCAGCTCCCGTTGTCCTCTGGGTGACACGGCCGCCGGGTAGGCCGTGGCTCCGTGTGTCGGGGAACGCAACACCAAGGCCCCAGGGTTTTCTCCGGTTGCACCCCTGCGCCGGCCGAAGAGCCGCCCATGGACGAACGCATGCGATGGTGGGTGATCCCCGGCGCGCTTGTGGTCCTGCTCCGTGTCGTCACTCTCGAGGGGACCGGGGGCGAGACCTGGCAGCCCGACGATGCTGACGACGTGGAGGGTGTGGTCGTGCTGCGCGATGCCACGGGCTCGTCGGGTGGCAAGGTCGCAGACGCCGCCTGCACCGTGTCGCTGCCAGCCGGGCAGATCGGCCTTCGCGGCGTGATGACGGTCTGGCGTCGGCTCGATGGCGAGCGCGAACGAACGCCGCGGCTCGTGCTGCGTTCGCGCGTGCGCAGCGACGCGACGGTGCCGGTCGCGGGACTCGCGAAGGGGCGCTACGACCTCGAGATGGTGTTCAGCGAAGGATCGGGTCGTCACTTCGCCGCGAGCAACGTCGAGGTTCCTGGCGCCGTGACGTTGCGCGCAGCGCCCTAGCGATCAGCGCGGCCCGGTCAGGACCGGCAGCTGGGCCTTCTTGAGGAACAGCACCGCGAAGCACTGCTCGCTCAGCAAGGCGGGGCCGAACTTGCCGTGGTAGTCCTGCAGAGCGAGCAGCGCCTGCGCGCCGTCGTGATACCAGTCCCAGCCGTCGATGAGACCCGTGCGCGACAGCTCGCAGGCGCGTTCGAGACTGTAGAGCCAGTAGAAGTAGTGGTCGTTGCGCAGCGGCGGCGGCCCCGGGTTCCAGCGCACGGTGCGATGCGCGGCGAGCCACGCGAACCCTGCCCGGATCGCGTCGTCGAGCTTGCTGTCGAGCGCCGTTGCGGCACCCTGATCGAGAGCGGCGCGGCAGAGCGACATGCCGGCGATGCCCGCGCACGTCATGCTGCCGTAGGCCGGGCCCGAACCGGGCAGCGTGTAGCTGAAGCCGCGCGGAGGTGTCGCGCGCGTCGATCCCGTGTGGGCGGGCGCGAGCAGGTCCTTGTCGGGCGAGTCGCTGAGCGGCACGAGGCCCAGTTCGCGCGACCTGCCGTCCGGCCCGTATTGCGCGGCGAGCCAGTGCTCGGCGGATGCGAGCCAGACACCGCGCGAAACCTGCTGCTGGCACAACGAGGCGCTCCAGAGGCCGAACAGCGCGTATTGCGAGTTGCTGTTGTCGAAGCCCTTGCCGCCGAGATACCACCAGCGCGACCGGTAGGCCTGGTCGAGGCTCTCGTCGCGGTTGCTGAGCAGGCGCTCGGTCCACTGCGCGACCCTCTTCTGGTCCTCGGGACGGAGCACACGCGGCGTCGGCTTCGCGAGCACGCCGCTGAGCAGAAACTCGCGCTCGCGCGGCGGCGCGTAGACCTGTTCGGTCGCGAGCAGCGCCACGGCGAGGCTGTAGGTCTCGCGGATGTTGCGGCGGTGCAGCTCCTCGAAGCCGGCCCGGATCTTCGGCGAGTCCGCGGGCCGCCCGGCGATCAGCAGCGTCTGCAGACACAGCGCGAGCAGGCCGTCGCCGCAGGGGTGCTTGCTGTCCTCGGTGGTCGCAAACTCCGGCCGATCGAGGCGCATCTCGCCTTCGATCACGTCGGCGCCGTCGGCGATCGCCTGGGCGACGCGCTCGCGAAAGTCCGGGTCGCGGTAGTCGTGAACCTTGTCGAGCTGCCAGTGCTGCGTGAACACGCCGGTCAGGGCCCCCTTGCCGTGGTGGGGGCCGAAGAGGACTTTCAGCGTCAGCGTGGCGCGGAACTCGCGCACGACGCCGGCCTTGGCGTCGAGCTTGCGCTCGATACTCAGCGTGCCCGTGCCCTCGCCGCCATACCACGGCCTCGGATCGGTGCTCTGCAGCTTCCTCTCGTGCGCGAGCAGCACGGGCCGGTTCACCTTGAACGTCAGATCGAACTTCTGCGTGTCGTCGTCGCCCTTGCTCCCCGTGCCGTTGAATTCGAGCGTGCCGAGGCCCGGCACCCGCTCGAGCGTCGTGCTGACGCCGCCGGCGCCGAGCCGCAGATCGAACGCGATCAGCGGCGCGATCCAGCGCCAGTCCTGCGGTTCGGCCTCCACGTGCGTGCCTTCGGCCGCGAGCTCGCTCTGCAGCAGGATCGTCGCATGCGGCAGCGGGCAGCCGGGCAGGATGCCGCGAGCCGGGTCCGGGTCGAGGGATTCTTCGGCCGTGTAGGTGGCGACGCCGCCGACCGGCAGGTTCCACTTCGCGAGTTGCGCGCGGACCGGGCTACTGCAAGCGAGCACGACCAGTAGCAGTCCGATGCGAGGGGTCACGATCGGGGAAGTGTCTCGCAGACGCGCGCGAACGCCAGTGGCTAAGATCCTGCCCGTCAGGAGAAACCTGTGATGAGAAAGCTGTTCGTGTTGGTTCTCGGCTTTTTGTGTCCGCTGTTGTGCGCGCAGGACGCGTCGCGACTCGATGCCCAACGCATCACCTCGGGCGAGTTCCGGCTCGAGCGCTTCGGACCGGCGCGCTGGCTCGACGGCGCTCACTACGCGACGCTCGAGCCCACGGAGGCCGGCGGGCCGCCCGAGCTCGTGCGCTACGAAGCCGTGTCGGGCAAGCGCGAAGTGCTCGTGTCGGCCGCGATGCTGGCAGTCGCGGCCGGACCGATCGCGATCGAAGACTACGTGCTGTCGCCGGACCAGACGCACCTGCTCGCGTTCACGCAGAGCGAACGCGTCTGGCGTCAGAACACTCGCGGCGAGTACTACGTTCTGTCGCTCGGCGGCAAGCACGAGCCGCTGCGCCTCGGCGGCGACTTGCCGAAGTCGACGCTGATGTTCGCGAAGTGGTCGCCCGACGGCACGCGCGTCGGGTATGTCGCGCAGAACGACCTCTACGTCGAGGACGTCGCGACGCGGAAGAGGACGCGGCTGACCAAGGACGGCTCGGCGACGATCATCAACGGCACGTTCGACTGGGTCTACGAAGAGGAGTTCGACTGCCGCGACGGGTTCCGCTGGAGCCCTGACGGCAAGCACATCGCCTACTGGCAGCTCGACTGTTCGGGAGTGGGCGAGTTCCTGATGATCGACAACCTCGCGGACCGGTACAGCAAGGTCGTGCCGGTGCAGTTCCCGAAGGCGGGCACGACGAACTCGAGCTGCAGGATCGGCGTCATCGCGGCGGCTGGTGGCGAGACCGTGTGGCTCGACACGCCGGGGGATCCGCGTGAGACCTACCTGCCGCGCATGGAGTGGCATCCGAAGGGCGAAGAGCTGATGGTGCAGTGGCTGCCGCGCGAGCAGAACGTGCTGCAGGTGCTCGGCGGCGACGTGAAGACCGGCGACTGCCGCGTCGTGCACGAGGAGCGGGACGAAGCGTATGTCGACGTGCGCGACGACTTCCGTTGGGTCGAGGGCGGCGGCAAGTTCTTCTGGACCAGCGACACTGCGTTCCACGAGGGCGACGGCCCGCGCTTCCGCCAATGCGGCACGATCGAGTGGGACACGCGCGGCAAGCAGATGCTGCTGACGCATCGCGCGTGGACGAAGGGCTTCGACGTGATCTCGGTCGACCACGTCGACATCGGCAAGGGCACGGGCTACGTCAGCGCATCGCCTCACGGTCCGCAGAAGTATCTGACGGCGATGCCGCGCGACGCGATGCCCGCGGGCATGCCGCTGCGATACTCGGGCATCGTGTCGGGCCTCGTGTCGGGCGAGGCGCAGCGCGGCTGGCACGACTACCAGATCAGCCCCGACGGCTCGCTCGCGATCCACATGTACTCGTCGTTCGACAACCCGCCGGTCGTCGACCTCGTGAAGCTGCCCTCGCACGAGACGGTGCGCGTGCTCGTCGACAACAAGAAGTTGCGCGACAAGTACGAGGCGGTCGCGAAGGGCAAGAACGACTTCTTCGACGTGAAGGTCGCCGACGGGGTCGTGCTCGACGGCTGGGTGATGACCCCTCCGGACTTCGACGCGAGCAAGAAGTGGCCGGTCGTGTTCCACATCTACGGGGAGCCGTGGGCGCAGACGGTCAAGGACACGTGGTTCCTGGGCCACCACCTGTTCCACCGCTGGCTCACGCAGCAGGGCTACGTCGTGATGTCAGTCGACGCGCGGGGCACGCCGGCACCGAAAGGTCGCGACTGGCGCAAGGCGCTCTACCAGAAGATCGGTGTGACGAGCTCGCAGGAGTGGAACGAGGCCGTGACGGCCCTCTGCGCGCAAGGCTCGTGGATGGACAAGACTCGGCTCGCGATCTGGGGCTGGTCGGGCGGCGGCGCGATGACCCTGAACATGCTGTTCCGCTACCCGGACCTGTTCTGCGCCGGCATGTCGGTGGCGCCCGCGACCGACCTCGCGCTCTACGACACGATCTACCAGGAACGCTACTGCGGCGACCCGCGCAAGGTGCCCGAGGTCTACCGCGAGTGCTCGCCGATCACGTTCGCGAAGAACCTGAAGGGCAAGCTGCTGGTCGTGCACGGCACCGGCGACGACAACGTGCACTTCCAGCACAGCGAGCGGTTGTTCGACGAGTTGGTCAAGCACGGCAAGCTGTTCGAGTATCTCGCCTACCCGAACCGCACGCACTCGATCGTCGAGCGCGCCGGCACGCGCAAACACCTGTATGGCTCGCTGTCCGACTTCTTGAACCGCCGCGTGCCGCCGGGCCCGCGCAGCGTCGATTCGGCGCCCAACAAGTAAGGTCGGCAGAGCTCGCGGGTCTCTGTGGCGAGGACACCCGCATGCCGTTTCGCCCGTTCGTCGTTCCGTTCCTGTTCGCGTCGCTGGCCATCGCCCAGGGCATGATGGAGACCGTCATCCCGGGCCGCGACTTCGTGCAGCACAAGCTGCTGAGCCCGGGGCTCACGGACACCTGGAAGCTCACGGTCGAAGGCGACGAGATGCTGTGGTGCACGGTCGACGCGGAGACGTTCGATCCGGTGCTGTCGCTCGTGAACGGAGACGGCGAACTGCTCGGCTCGAACGACGGCCCAAACACGCACAGTGAGCTGTGGATCCGCGTGCCGGCGAAGGGCGCGTACGAGTTCCGCGTCAGTCCGTTCCGGGGCAGCGGCGGCGGCCACTACACGTATCGCCTGCACCGCTTTGGCACGTCGCCGCTCGCCGCCGCGGACGGCGAGACGACGCACACGTTCGGACGCGAGCAGTGGTGGCACTATCGCGTTGCGCTGAAGAAGAACGACGTGCTGGTGCCGACCGTGCTCGGCGACGGACGGCTCACAGCGGTGCTCGACGCGGATCGCAACCCGCTCACGAGTTGGCGCGGTTGCTACCGTGCGCCGCGCGACGGCGACTACTTCGTGCGCGTCGAGGGGCACGAGGGCAAGCGTTGCCAGACGCTCACCCAGCTCGCGCGGCTCGGTGAACGCCCGCTCGGCGCGTGCCTCGCCGAGCGCACGGCACCCTACGGCCTCGACGTCTGGCGCGTGCGCCTGCCGGCCAGTGCGTGCCTGCAGATCGACGTGCGCATGCCCGAAGCGGCGCTCGGAGTCGACTTGCTCGAGGTGCCCCAACCGAACCTGCCGGCCGCGCTGGTCGACAATGGCCACTTCGACAAGGGTGGCATGCTGCGACGGCTGTACTTCGCGCGGCGCGAGGTGACGCTCGAAGTCGCGCTGCGCAACGGCACCGGCGCCGCCGTGCCATACGAGTTCACGACACGGCGGTGGGGGCAGGATGCGCGCGTCGGCGAGGCGATGGCCGGCACGCTGCCGCTCGGCGATGGCGCGCTCTATCACCTGCCGCTCACGGCCGGCGAGATGGTGGAGGTCGGAGTCGACAGCGAGCAGTTCGATGCGAAGTTCGACCTGCACGATCCCGAAGGCAACAAGGTCGCCTTCGGAGTCGACGACCGCTCGCCGGTCGATCGCAACGCGTTCCACCGTTTCCTGGTCACGCGTCCAGGAACGTGGCATGTGCTCGTGCACTGCTGCGGTCAGGCGTCGGGCGCATTCACGTTGCGCTCCGCGAGCCAGCCACTGCCGCGCCTGCTGCCGGGCCAGGGCCTCGCCGTGCAGCCCGGCGCTCACGTGCATCTCGACCTCACGAACGGCGACGTCGTCTGGCTGTCGTTGCGCAGCGGCACGTTCGACGGAGCACTGCAACTCGTCGACCCGACCGGCGATGCGGGCTTCGTTGCCGAGAGTGGCGGCCTCGGCGGCGACGTGCTGGTCGCCTACTGCGCACGCCACGCCGGGCGCCACACTTTGATCGTGCACGCGCGGTCGGGCCGTGGCGACGGCGAGCTCACGGTCGTGCGGCCGGCGCTTACAGAACGCTGACGTTGCGCCGCCGCTGCCGCGCCGCCGAACGCACGCGTGACGCCGGCCGCAGACAGGCCTACGCCGAGCTCGCGCGCCGGTGTGCCGACATCGTCGGTGCCGTGATGCTCCTGACGAGCGAGTAGCGGACGCGCGTGGACGGACTCTTGCACGGGGAGCGGCAACTCCTCTACTCGCGCCATGCCCGCCCCGCTCGCGCCGTCCTCGCGCCGCCTGTGTGTGGTCGCGGCATTCGCCATGGCGCTCGCCATCGGGCTCGCGTGGCGCGCCGACGTCGTGCTCGCCGACGACTGGCTGCTCGGGGGGCTCTATGCCGACCCGGTCGCGCGCACCGGCCTCGATTGGTCCGTTCTGTTGGCCGACCACTGGACGCCGTGGCTGCGCAGCGAATGGGGGTTCTATCGCCCGACGACGACGCTGTGCATGGGTGCGTGGATGCAGTGTTTTCCTGCCGACCCTGCGCGCTGGAACGTGCTCAACATGCTGCTGCACGCGGCCAACGTCGCGCTGCTGACCGCCCTGCTCGCGCGCCTTCCGCTGCGCTGGCCCGCGATCGTCGCCGCGGTGCTTTTCGCGGCGGCACATCCTGCGGTCGGCGAACCACTCGTCTGGTTCTCATCGGTGAGCGAGGTCGTGGCCGTCGCCGGCACGCTGCTGGCCGCGCTCGGCGTGTGCCGTCATCGCGCCGGGGAGCGCGGCGCCACGCTGGCATGGTGTCTCGGCGTGTGGATCGCGCTGACCGGCAAGGAGAACGGTTTCGTCGTGCTGCTCGTGCTGCCGCTCGTCGATCGCGCCCTCGGGGCGAGCCCATGGCGCGCGCTGCTGCGCGACCACGCCGCGCGCTCGGGGCCCGTGTTGGTCTTCGCGCTACTCGGCCGCGCGGCCGCGGGGTGCCTGCTCCCGACCGGGCAGTTCGAGGGCTTCGACACCTCGCTCGCGCACGCGGCCGACAGCCTTGTCAGCAAGGCCGGACTCGCGTTGGTGCCCGGACTCGGGCTGTCGCCGTATCTCGCGGCCGCGCTCGCCGGCGCGGCATTGCTCGCAATGGGCGTGTGCGCCCGGCGCGCCGCGAAGGGCGTGGGCGCAGCACTGCTCGTGCTCGCGGCGTATCTCGCGTGCGGCACGTTCTACGCGATCGACGACAGCTACCTCGGCTCGAGGCTGCTCTATCCGGCCGTGTTCGCGGCGGCGGTCGTGGTCGCCGGTGCGTCGAGTCTCGCGAGCGGCCGCGCCCAGCGCGTCGCCGCGGCGCTCGGCGTCGCCGTGGTGCTCGCGGGTGCCGTGGCCGGATGCCGGCAGCGAATGTGCGACGCCGACGCCGCCGCTCGCACCGTCGCGCGCGTCACGCAATCGCTGCGCGAGATCCATCGCGGCCTGCCGCGCGACGAGTTGTTGTGTCCGATGCTGGTGCCGAGCGTCGTGCACGCGACGCTGGCGTTCGTGCCGAACCTGCTGTTCCCGATCGTCGGTGCCGCTGGTGACGGGCCCAATCGGCTGGTGCCGCTCACGTATCTGAGCTCGGAGGTCTGGGATTCGCGCGGCGAACTGCGGCGCGCGGTGCCGCTGCGCGTCGCCGCCGAGCTCCCGGCCACGATGGTCAACATCGACGCCGCGGGCGACGTGCAGGCACTGCCGGCCGCAGTGCTGCGGGGCGCGGCGGCACCGGCCGAGCCGATGCGTGCGGCGGCGGACGGCACCGTGCGCTGGCCGTCGCCGGTGTCGCCGCTGCAGCTCGAGACGGTCGTCGTGCAGGCGCCGGACGCCGCGGCCGTGCGGCTGCGGTGGCTGTTCGCGAACGGCGACCCCGGGCCGGCCGGCGAACGGTTTCCGATCCGCGACGGCGAGGGGCGCGCGCAGGTCGGCGACGACTTCGTGCTGCTCGCGGGGCTCGTGAACGGCGGCGTCACGGGCGTGCGCGTCGAGCTCGAGGGCGCGGACGGCCGTGCACTCGCGTGCGACGAACGGGTGCACGTGCAGGTGTCGGCGACGCCCGATCGTCTGCCGCCGCCGCCGGCGTTGGCGCGGGCCGAGCTGGCGCTCGTGGAGTTCTTCGACCAGCTCCAGGCGCCGCCGGCGAGCGACGCGACAACGAGCCTGCGACTCGGGCTCTTGCTGCCGTCGTCGGGTGTGTCGTTTGCGGTGGCGCCGGGCCGGCGCGTCGAGGTGCCACGCGACGTGCGGCGTTACCTCGAGTGGACGCTGGCCCTCGCGCCCAAGATCACCGTCGTCTGCTGGTTCGAGGAACGGCGCTTGGTGGATGGAACCGCGCGACTCGGGGCACGCACGCCGGCGATGCGCATCGTCGTGACGCGCTGACGCCCGCGGAGCAGGACCGGTGGTCTGCGACGCCGCGGAGCACTGCACGCGCAGACACCGAGCCATCGACCGCAGGCACCCCTTACGGTTTCGCCGCGATTTCCCGTAGATTGTCACCTCGCCATTCCACTTTGGGCATGGCACTCCTCATGACGACATCTCCCCGCGTTCCCGTGCTCAACGCCGGTGACAAGCTCACACGCGACGAGTTCGAGCGACGCTACGCCGCGATGCCGGACCTGAAGAAGGCCGAGCTCATCGAGGGAGTGGTCTACATGGGGTCACCGGTCAGTCTGCTGCGCCATGGTCAGCCGCACCACGTGCTTTCAACGTGGCTCGGCATCTACCTGATGGAGACGCCCGGTCTGCTCTCGGGCGACAACTCGACGCTGCTCCTCGACCTCGACAACGAGGCTCAACCGGATCTGCTGCTGTGTTTGCCTGCGGCCATTGGTGGCCGGTCTCGCATCACCGCCAATGGCTATCTGGAAGGGCCGCCCGAACTCGTCATCGAAGTCGCCGCGAGCAGCGTCAGCTATGACTTGCACCAGAAGCTCGGGACCTACCGCCGCAACGGGGTCGCCGAGTATCTCGTGCACCGCGTCGACGACGCGGAAGTCGACTGGTTCCTGCTCGATTGCGGCGTCTACGTGCGACAGCAGCCGACTGCCGACGGCATCCTGAAGAGCCGCCAGTTCCCTGGCCTCTGGCTCGATGTACCGGCCCTGCTGCGCGGTGACCTACGCGCACTGCGCGAGGCGATCGAACGCGGCCTCGCGGACCCGGCGCACGCGTCTTTCGTGCAGCGCCTCACGGCTTCGTAGCAGTCTGGGAAGTTTGGTATCCGTTCGGCCTCGCGGTAGGCTGTGCGCCATGGGTGGGTACTTGCACGAGGTCCGGCGATGGACCTGAGCGGTTTCGTACGGCGGCTGCGCAGCGGCGGCGACGATGCGCCGGGCACGCTCGACGCGATCCACACCCAGGCGCCGCGACCGGCCCAGATGGCCGCGTTCCCCGACTGGCTGCATCCCGCCCTCGTCGACGCGCTGCACGCGCGCGGCATCGTCGAGCTCTACAGCCATCAGCGCGAGTGCGCGGACCTGCTGCACGGAGGCCAGCACGCCGTGATCGCGACGTCGACCGCGTCGGGCAAGTCGCTCGCTTACCACCTGCCGGTGCTCGACGCCGTGTTGCGTGGTGGCCTCGACGCGCGTGCGCTCTACCTCTACCCGACGAAGGCGCTCGCGCGCGACCAGATGGCCGACCTCGAACGGCTGCTCGCGGCGACCGGCGTCGGCGGCACGGTGGCCGTCTACGACGGCGACACGCCGCCCGCGGTGCGGCAGGCTCTGCGCGAACGCGGCGTGATGGTGCTGACCAACCCGCACATGCTGCACCAGGGCATCCTGCCGAACCACACGAAGTGGCAGGGCCTGTTCACGGGTCTGCGCTACGTCGTGGTCGACGAGTTGCACACGCTTTCGGGCATCTACGGCAGCCACGTCGCGAACGTGCTGCGGCGCTTGCAGCGCATCTGCCGGCACCACGGCAGCGACCCCGTGTTCTGCGGCGCCTCGGCGACGATCTGCAACGCGGGTGAGCATGGCCGGCGGCTGTTCGAGCGACCCGTGCACGTCGTCGACCAGGACGGCAGCCCGCGCGGCAAGAAGCACTTCCTGTTCGTGAACCCCAAGGTCGTCTCGGACGTGTCCGGCATGCGCGTGCCGGCCAGCGAAGCCGCGCGCCAGCTCGGCGGCGTGCTGCTGCAGAGCGAGCTGCAGTCGATCTTCTTCGCGCGTTCGCGCAACCAGACCGAAGTGCTGCTCAAATACCTGCGCGACGACGCGAAGGGCAAGCACATCGACCAGCAGCGCGTCGCGGGCTACCGCGGCGGCTACCTGCCGAATCTGAGGCGCAGCATCGAGAAGGGTCTGCGCGACGGCACGATCCGGACCGTGGTCTCGACGAACGCGCTCGAGCTCGGCGTCGACATCGGCAGCCTCGACGTGTGTGTGCTCGTCGGCTACCCCGGCACCGTGGCGAGCACGTTCCAGCGCGCGGGCCGCGTCGGGCGGCGCAGCCAGGAGAGCGCCGTAGTGTTCGTCGCGCGCAGCGCAGCGATGGACCAGTTCCTGATGCAGCATCCCGGCTATCTGTTCGATACGCCGCGCGACGCGGTCAGCATCGACCCCGACAACGCGATCATCCTCACCAACCACGTGCGTTGTGCGGCGTTCGAGCTGCCGTTCGACGAGGACGAGGACTTCGGGCAGGCGTCTTGCACGCGCGAAGTGCTCGACTTCCTGACGCACGATCTCGAGGTGCTCGTGTTCCAGGGTGGGCGCTTTCACTACGCCGATCGCACTTATCCGGCTGCCGGCGTGAGCCTCACGGCGGCCGACATGGACAACGTCACGATCCAGGACGTCGAATCGCGCACGATCCTCGCCGAGATCGACCGGCCGTCGGCGATCACCGAGGTCTACGAAGGCGCGATCTACGGGCACCAGGGCGACACGTGGCTCGTCGAGCGTTTCGACCACGCCGACCGGCGCGCGTTCGTGCGGCGCGTCGACGCCGACTTCTACACCGAGGCCGACACCGAGACCGAGGTCAAGATCCTGCACCTCGACGCGATGCAGGACCACGGCAGCTACACAGCGCACCGCGGCGAGGTGCACGTGAGCACGCTCGCGAAGGCGTACAAGAAGATCAAATACTACACGCGCGAGAACGTCGGCATCGGCGAGATCAACCTGCCGCCCGAGGAGTTCGAGACCGAGGCGTGCGCGCTCGTGCTGGGGCCGGATCTGGTGCAACGGCTCGGTCTGCAGAAAGGCGGCGAGGGCAGCTGTCTGCAGGGCGTCGGCGAGCTGCTGCAGGGACTCGTGCCGCTGTTCCTGCGCGTCGATCCCGGCGACGTCAGGGTGCTCGCAGAAGCGTTGCAACCGCACTTCGAGGCGCCGGCGTTGATCCTCTACGACCGCGTGCCGAACGGCGTCGGCCTCGCGGAGCGCATCTTCGACGTGCATCGCGAGATCCTGCGCGCCGCGCTGGCGCTCGTGCAGAAGTGTGCGTGCCGCAGCGGGTGTCCGTCGTGCATCGGC
>DASRJH010000212.1:0-22762 GCA_035649575.1 Planctomycetota bacterium | reverse complement strand
GAGACCAGCCATCCGGGCCTCGGCATTCCGTCGCCGGCGTTCGTCGAGGATCCGTCGGGTGATTGGCGGTCGCGAATGCGCGATGGCATCTGGGAAGTCAACCGCGCGCACCCGGACTTCCGCGAGGCGAGCACGGCGGAGCGCCGGCAGCTGCGCTACCTGTCATCGCTGCTCGGCAAGGAGATCGTGAGCCGCACCTACCCGTCGCCGCAGACCTCGCGCGTGCTCGAGCAACTCGTGCGCCTCCTGGCCATCGTCGAGCAGTCGCTCGAGTGAGCGCGGCGACCGGGCAGGTACGGGCGTCTCGATTCGAGACGCCGACCATGGCAACGGCAACGCCGGGCCGGTTTCGCGCCATTCCCCGTCGCCCTTGAGTGCGCGCCTGCCGTTCGCCGATGTCGATTCCAACGACAAGGGGAACTGCATGCCTGTATCGGGTGACCTCGCCACGATGAATCTGTCGGACTTGCTGCAGAACATTCATGCGAATGGCAAGTCTGGAACGATGACGCTGGTCTCGGATGAGGGCACCGCGAAGGTCTTCTTCCGCGAAGGCAACATCGCGATGCTGACGACGGACTGCCGGCCGCCGCTCGTCGAAATGCTGGTGTCAGCGGGTCATATCACCGCGAAGAAGCTCGACGCCGCGCGCAAGAAGCAGAAGGGCACGCGCCGCGAAGTGTCGGAGTTCCTGCTCAGCACGAAGGCGATCACGCAGCAGAGCCTGCTCGAGGTCGCCAAGGATTGCCTGTCCGAGGACGTCGCCAACCTGATTGCCTCCGCGCATGGCGAGTTCGAGTTCGTCGAGGGGCAGGTGCCCGCGAAGGGCTTCGACGGCGACGAGGCCAGTCTGCGGCTCTCGTTGCCGGTTCCTGCGCTGATCTTCGAAGCGGCGAAGCGCGCCGACCATTGGACCGAGATCCGCAAGCTCCTGCCGACCGATGCGCTGCACTTCCAGGTGCGCGATGGCGCGCGTCTCAAGGACGACGTGGAGGAACCCGCGCTGGCGGAGCAGATCCTGAAAGCGCTCGACGGCTCGCGCAGCGTCAAGGAGGTGGCCAACCTGTTCCCGAACCGGCGGTTCCTCACCTACAAGCTGATCGCCGACTTCGTGGGCGAACGCATCGCGCGGCCGACGGGTGCTGGCGACCTGCTCGAGTTCGCGCGCCGCATCGAGGCCGTCGACGCCGAGCGGGCGCGCAAGCTCGTGCGCCGCGGGCTCGACAGCGAGCCCCACAACGCCGAACTGCTGGCCGTGGAGTCACGGCTCGCCGAAGAGCTGCAGGACGCGGTAGGGGCCGCGGCGGCCCACAAGGTGCTCGCCCACATGCACCTCGAGGCCGGCCGCACCGACGCCGCGCTCGTTGCGCTGAATGCGGCCAAGAAGCTCACGCCGACCGACCCGACTCTGTGGGAGCGCACGCTGGCGCTGGCGCTCCAGCAGGGGCGTCGTCAGGACGCGCTGCACGAGGGCATGCATCTCGTCAAGCTGTATCGCGCGCCGGGGCTGCACAACAAGGCCCAGGAAGTGCTCGGGAAGCTCGTGCAGATCGAACCGGACTCTCACGCGCTACACGTCGAGTACGCGCGTTCGATGGTCGATTCGGGCCAGTCGCAGGAGGCCGTGAAGCACCTCGGCAAACGCGGCAAGATGCTGATCGCCAAGGAAGACTACGTCACGGCGCGCTCGCTCTACGAAGAGATCCTGCACATCGAGCCCGGCAACGAGGAAGCGACCGTGTCGGTCGAGATGATCGACAAGGAGAACTTCGCCAAACGGCGCGAGCGCAAGCGACGCGCGATCCGCATGGTCCTGACCATCGCGGGCATGCTCTTGCTCGGCACGATGATCGGCATCGAGTTGATCGGCCGCAGCGCCTACAACGATACGCGTTCGCTGATCAGCCGCGAACGCATGATCGAGCAGGGGCTGTATCACGAGGCCATCAGCCTGTTGAACACCGTGAAGCTCGAGCACCCGTTCGCGCTCACGACGTTGCTCGACATCCCGCGCATGATCGCTGACCTCGAGGAACGCGCGCACGAGGCCGGCGTGAAGCTGCCCGACCAGTCCGATGCTTCACCCAGCGGGACCGGGACCACCCTCCGCAAGCACAAGTAGCGGCAGACGCGACAGCAGCAGCTGCGGCGTCGTCGGCAGCAGTGAACCGTCGGCTGCCGTCGTCGCGAGCACGGTCACAGCGCGCGCACACCAGCGGTTCCTCGCGTCGTGGATCTCGTAGGCGACGCGGATCAGCGGCTCCGTCGCGACGAACCAGGCCGTGATGCGCGCCGTCTCGCCATACGAGAGCGGCGCCATGTATCGGCAGTGCGCATCGACGATGAACATCCTGAAGCCCAGCTCGCGGATCTGCGGCACGTCGAGGCCGACGCTCGCGAACAGCTCCGTGCGCGCCGCCTCGAGCCATTCGAAGTAGCGGCCGTGCCAGGCCACTCCGAGCGGGTCGCAGTGGTGGAGGCCGATCTTCTGCTCGATCGTCACGGCGTGGTCGGGTCGCTTGCGTTCGGTCACGAGCTGGCTGCCTGTTCGGTGGCCCGGGCCGCGCCGGCATTCGCCGGGCGCTTGGCCCAGAAGTCGAAGAAGTTGAACCAGTTGTCGGGCGCTTGGCGAGCATGATGCTCGAGTCGTTCGGCATAACGCTGCACCCAGACCCGCAGCGCTCCCTCGCGGTCCTTGCGCGGCAGCTCGATGCGGTCGGCGAAGCGTTCGCAGTGCAGCTCGTAGCGGTTCGGCGCGCGGTAGAGGCCGAACACGAGGAAGACCGGGCAGTGCAGGATCGACGCGAGCAGCAACGGGCCGCCCGCGAACGACGCGGCCTCGCCGAAGAACGTCGCTTCGACGCTGCGTTGATCGAGACCCGTGCGGTCGCCCAACGTCGCGACGAACTGGCCGTGGTCGAGGCAGTCCTGCACGCGCGCCATGACCCCGACATGGTCCTCGCCGACGTGGATGACCTGCGCCGCCTGCTTCGGATTCAGCTCCGCGAGCAGCGAGTTGATCATCCTCGCGTTCTGGAAGTAACCGAGGATCCGGATCGACAGCGTGTCGTCGGCGCCGCCGGCGCGCATCGCTTCGTAGCTGCCGAGGTGCGCGCCGAGCAGCACGGCTCCGCGTCCCGTCGCCGCCTGCTGGGCCAGCAGTTCGTGACCCGTGCGCGTGAACACGAGGCTCCGCGTGCGTCCCGTCACGAGGAAGACCTTGTCGAGCGTGACCTGCGCGAACGTGCGCAGGTGGCGGTAGATCGCCCAGAAGCCGGGCCGCTGGCCGTGCACGCGTGTCAGCCACTCGCGCGAACTGCGCACGGCGCGGCGATCGAACAACCGATACCACAGCGCCACGAGCGCCACGAGCGGCTTCGCGACCGTGCGCCCGAGCAACGTCGCGAACCAGAACGCCGCGCGGATGCCGAGCACGGTGCCGCGCTCGCGCTTGTTGAGCCAGGTCGTCGGATCCTTCGGCGGGGTCATCGGCCCAGTGATTGGCGGCCCTGTCATTGGCGGCTCAGCCCTGCGAGCCGGCCCAGCCGGCCCAGACCGAGCCAGCCCAGCATGATGCCCGTGCAGATGCGGCTGTGCATCAGCGAGAGGTGCAGGATGTCGCGCAACGGCCGGAAGTGCGACACGCCGCCTTCGCTCTTCGTCAGGTAACGCACGCCCACGGGCAGGTTGACGATCGGCACGCGGGCGCGCGCCATGCGCACGACGATCTCGACGTCGAAGGCCATGCGCTTGCTGCGTGTGCCGCTCTCGCGTGCGGGCTGCAGCGGATAGACGCGGAACCCGATCAACGCATCGCGCACGACGTCGCGCCGGCCGGTCTCGAGGTCCACCCAGAACTTCGTGAACCGGCGCGCGACGAGCCGCGTGCGCGGCGCGGTCTCGTCGTAGACCGGATAACCGAGCACGAGCGCCTCGGGCCGTTCGGCCGCGGCGCGCAGGAACTCGGGCATGCGCGAGAGATCGTGCTGGCCGTCGGCGTCGACCTGGAACACGTGCGAGCAGGAGTGTTGGGCCGCGACTTCGAAGCCGAACTTCACGGCGCCGCCCTTGCCGCGGTTCTGTTCGAGCCGAAACACGACGGCGACACCTGCCGTGGCCAACGCGGCGCACGCGGCTTTGCCCTCGGGGCCGCTGCCGTCGTCGACGACGATGACGAGCGGCACGTGCGAGCGCACGGCGCGCGCGACGTCGCCGACCGTCCGCGTGTTGTCGTAGGTCGGGATCACGGCGCATGGGCGGAACGTCATGGCGCCGCCTCCGGAGCACGCAACACGACGCGGCCCGCCGAGCAGCGCACACCATCGCGCGTGATCTCGAACTCGGCGTGCGTCTGCTGGTCGCTCCATCGCAGCGTCACGTCCACGGTGTCGCCGGGAGCAATGCGCGCGAGGAACTTCATGTCGAGGAATGCCATGGCCTCGCAAGGCGCGCCGAGCGCTGCACGAAGGCATGGCAGCACGAGCTCGTGGAGTTGCACGGCGCCGCTCAACACCGGATAGCCCGGGAAATGACCGTCGAACGCGAAGAAGTCGGCCGGCACCTGCGTGTGGAACCGGGCCCCGTCGCCCGTGACCGAGATCGTCGTGAGCTGCAGCCGCGTGCTGGGGACTTCGCCGTTGCTGCCGCGGCCGAACAGGCGCAGCAGCACGTCGCGCGCGATCTGGCCGTCCTCGTCGCGCGCCAGGTGGTCCACGCAGCGCAGCGTCGTGTGCGCGCGGAACGGCGCCGGCAGCGAGCGCAGCAGGTCGTCTTCGGTGCCGGTCGGCGCGTGCACGGCGCAGAAGAACTGCACCCCAGGCCCTTCGACGGCGGCCACCGCCGCGTCGGCGACGCCATCGATCTCGAGCACCGTCTGCAGCAGCCGGGTCTCGGAGCCCGGCGCCGTCGCCCAAGTACACGCGGGCAGCTCGACGACGCGCGTGCCGGCTGCCGCGAAGCGGCCGAGCGTCCTCGCGTCGAGCGGCGCGTCGGCCGCGACGACCTGCAGCTTCTCGTGCTCGCGCCGTGGCCGCAGCGCGAGCGCACGCAGCAGCGCGGCCGGCGCGACCAGCGTGTGCGCGCAACGTCGCTCGAGCTCGTGCGCGAGTGCTACGACGTCGAGGCCCGTTCCACCGGCGAGTCTGCAACCTGCGCGCAGCGGCGCGAGCCAGCCCGGCACGAGCGCGTGCGGGCAGGCCGGCTGGAACGCGTTCCACACGGTGGCTCCCGCGGGCAGGCGCAGACGCGCCAGCGCCTCGTCGATGAGCGTAGACAGGTTCGCCGCGGACCACGAACGCGAGCAGAGGTTGCCACGTGCATCGACGGCCCAGGTCGTCAGCGCGCCCGCGAGCGGCACGTCGGCCAGCTCCGGCGCGTTCGCTGCGGGCGGGGACGCGAGCAGCCGGCGCACGTCGAGGCCCCTGCCGATGCCCGAGTCGTGCACGAGCATCGCGCTCGCGGGCAGCGCCAGCACGGGCGCTACGGAACCGCGCCGCGGATCCGCCGGCAGCGCGACGCCATGACCCTTCGCCCACGTCGCGAGCAGCGCGGCGAGGAACCCGGCGCGGTCGTCGTCGAACGCGAACACCAGCAACGATCCGGGCCGCGGCGGCGGCAGCGCCGTGTGCACGCGCGCGACGCGCGACCGCAGCACCTGGTTCGAGCTGTCTGTCGCGGCGAGAAGCGTGTTGCGTTCGCTGCCGCCGGCGCGTTCGTGTGCGTGCAGCTCATCCACGCGAGAACCGCCGTCGCCGCATGGTCCACTCGCTCGCGAACATGATCCCCATCAGCACGTAGGCGATGAGGCCGTTGTAGGTCGCCCACCACGCGCGTGGTGCCTGCTCTGCTACCACGAGCAACGCGAGCACGAGCGCGGTCGAGCCGTTCGCGACGAAGAACACGCTCCAGATCACCGTCCACATGCGACACCAGGCCTGCTTCTCGGGCGGCAGGTCGTCCTGCTGCAGGCGCGCGAACCGTTCGACCATCGGCATCGCGCCGCTGCGCAGCGACCACCCGAACACGGCGAGGAAGATCGCATTGATGAGCACCGGCACGGCGAGCATGAAGCCCTCGGCGTCGAGCGCAGCCGACAGCACGAGGCACAACACCGTTACGAGCGGCACGGCCGCCAGCCCGCGCATCGCGGCGCGCTGGCTCCTCCTCATGCGGATCGCCGCGATCGGCGCCAGCACCAGGAGCAGGATCGCGGCCACGTGCCGAGGGCTGCCCTGGCTCAGACCGATCCAGACGAACAGCGGGTAGGCGACAAGCACGGTGCCGAGCAGGACTGCGGCGATGCTGCCCATCCTACGCGCACCGGTTGTCATCGCGGCTCAGGCGCCGGCGGCAGCAGCGGCCCCGTTCTCGGCCTGCTTCATGCGGATGAACCGCGCCAGCGATCCGATCGAATGGTAGTACTCGCGGTTCTTCTCGTCGTTGGCAACGGTCTTGACGCCGAACTTGGCGTGCACAGCGAGCGCGATCTCGAGCGCGTCGATCGAGTCGAGGCCGAGACCTTCGCCGAACAGCGGCGCTTCGGTCTCGATGCTCTCCGGGCTGACATCCTCGAGAGCGAGAGTGTCGACGATCAGGCGCTTCAGCTGAGCTTCGAGGGTGTCTGCCATTGGCAGCAAGTGAATCTAGGGAGGGTGCCGAGGCGGGGCAAGAAATGTCATGGCTAGTTGCGGCACGTGTCGGAGCTGGCATCGGCCGTCGTTGTGGAAACGTGGTGGATAGTGTCGGGCGCTGCTGTGGAACGTGTGCGTCCCAGGCGGATCGCACGGCAGCGCTGCCGCCTGGACCGTATCGAGCCTCCGTTCACGCGCACATCGATTGCGTCCCATTGGCAGATCGTTGTCACCGCCGTTCGCACCGTCATCACCTTCATCTGCACCGTCGTGCAGGGCAGCATGCGGCGTGGCGCGCGACACCGCACTCGCTACTGCAATCGGAAGCGTTGCCCGGCGGTCGAGCCGTGGTTGCTGAACTTCGTCAGGTCGAACCAGAGCCACTGCGCGTGGAGCGGGGTGCCCAGGTAGTCGATCAGGTGACCAGGCGGCAGCACGATGTCGAACGCGGCGTAGCCCGCGTCCATGCCGGTCGTGCCCGCGAACGTGATCACCTGCGCGTCGGCCGAGGTCCAGAGCGTGATGCCGGGGAGGCTGCACGGGTCGAGGCGCTCATCGTTCTCCTGCTGACGAAACGCGAGAGCGTCAACTGTCCGGTCGTGGAGCCAGCGTGGCAAGGGGGGGAGCTGTTTGCGATGGACTCCCGCACGCACGCTCGCCAGACTGATCCGCGGTCCGACCCGGAGAAACATGCGCGCAGAATCCCCATCGCAGAACGCACTCGCGGCCAAGGTCTGGGACGTGGTCATCTGCGGCGCGGGCCTCGCGGGCCTCACGCTCGCGCGACAGCTGCGCCGCGAGCTGCCGCAGCTGTCGATCGCGATGCTCGAACGCACTTCGCGTCCGCTGCCCGATGCCTGCCACAAGGTCGGCGAATCGTCGGTCGAGCTCGGCGCCCAGTATCTCGACCGCATCGGCCTGCACGACTACATGCGCAGCCGGCAGCTGCTCAAGTATGGCATCCGCTTCTTCCCCGGCGGCGGCGACCTGCCGCTGCACCAACGCACCGAGATCGGACCGTGCGCCGAACCGATCGTGCGTTCCTACCAGATGGATCGCGGCCGCATGGAATCGGACCTGCGCGGCTTCTTCGAGGACGACGGCGGCACGCTCGTCGAAGGCGCGAAGGTCACCGCAATCGACATCCGCAAGTCTCCCGAGCTGCACCGCGTCGCCTACGAGAAGGACGGCACGAGCCACGAGCTCTGCGCGCGCTGGGTCGTCGACGCGACGGGCCGCCAGGCGCTGCTGCGCCGCAAGCAGAAGCTCACGCGCGGCAGCCGCCACGTCGCGAGCTCGGGCTGGTTCCGCATCGCGGGCAAGCTCGACATCAACGACCTCGTGCCGAAGACCGAGACCGAGTGGCACAACCGCCCGTGCAGCGAGCACCGCTGGCTGTCGACGAACCACTTCATGGGCGCTGGCTACTGGGTCTGGGTGATCCCGCTGTCCACGGGTCTCACGAGCATCGGCGTCGTGCTGCACGAGGACACGCACGACTGCCGCAACATCGCGGGGCTCGAAGCGACGCTCGCGTTCATGCAGAAGCACGAGCCGCAGCTCACAACCGCCGTGCTCGAGCACGAGATCGTGGACTTCCTCTGCCTGCGCAACTACAGCTACTCGGTCGGCCGCTGCTGGTCCGAGGACCGCTGGGCGCTCGTCGGCGAGGCGGGCGCGTTCGTCGATCCGCTGTTCAGCCCCGGCACCGACTTCATCGGCTTCGCGAACTGTTTCACGATCGAGCTGATGCGCGCGGACCTCGCGGGCTTGGACCTCAAGCCGAAGGCGATGATGCTGAACGCGCAGTATCGCGCGCTGCTGAACGGTTCGTTCCAGCTGTTCCGCACCGCAGCGCCGATCTACGGCCACCCGTCCGCGATGGCGAACAAGGTGTTCTGGAACAACTTCGCCTACTGGTCCTTCACGTGTCAGTACTTCCAGCAGGACCTCTTCCGGCTCGAAGGCGACGAGCACATGAAGTTCGCCGAGGTCGGGCGCCGCTTCCTCGAGCTCACGGGGCACGTCGAGAACCTGCTGCACCACTGGGCGGTCATGGCACCCGAGCGGCCGATGCCGGTCTTCAAGCAGGCGCCTGCGTTCCCGTCGGTGCTGATCGACGCGCACGTCGCGGTTGCGCAGAAGATGACGACCCCCGAGACGCTCGCCTACATCTCGCGCCGGCTCGAGCAGGGCCACGAGATCATCGGCGAACTCGTGCTGCGCATCGTGCAGGAACTCGGTCCCGAGCGCGCGCAGCAGTTGCTCGACCGCGTGCAGTTCTGGTCGTGGGGCGTGAGGGTCGGCAAGGAGCGCTTCGAGGTCGAGGAATTGGTGGGTCTCCAACGACGCCACAGTCTGCCCGACCTCGCGCGCGACGTCGAACGTGGGCTCGGCCCGGTGCGCCGCCACGCGCAGGCTGCGGCAGCGCGCGAGCTGCTCGCGCGCGGGCCCTACACGATGCTCGCGGAACGGCTCGACGGGGCCAGCATCATGATGGCCGAAGACGCCTGACCGAGACACATGCCGTGACGCCCGAGTCGAGCTCGCCCGCGGACTACCTGCTGCAGGTGTTGGGCGGCAAGTGCTGCGCGCAGGCGGTCTCGACGGCGGCTGCGCTCGGTCTCGCCGAGCGGCTGGAGTCGGGGCCGCGTTCGCTCGAGACGCTCGCGGCCGAGACCGGATGTGACGCGGTGGTGCTCGCGCCCGTGCTGCGGCTTTGCGCGGGCCTCGGCTTCTTCGACAGTCCGACGCCCGACACCTATGCGCTGACCGAACGCGGCGCCGCGTTGAAGCGCGATGCGCTGGGTCCGCTCGCGGAGTTCGTCGGCGCGCAGGAGCAGTGGGACGCGTGGTCGCGGCTGCGCGACGTCAAGCGGACCGGGGGTACGGCGTTTCAGGGCGTGCACGGCGTCGGGCTCTACGACTACCTCGCGCGCACTCCCGAAGCGGCCGCGCGCTACGACGCGGCGATCGACTCGTTCACGCGGCACGAAGCCCTGGCACTGTGCAGCGTCTACGACTTCGAGACCGCGCGGGTGGTCGTCGACGTCGGCGGTGGCCGCGGCACCTTGCTCGCCGAGGTGCTGCAACGCTGGCCGCACCTGCGCGGCGTGCTGCTCGATCTGCCACACGTCGTCGAGCGGGCCCGGTCGCAGCTCGTCGCGCGGTTCGGCGCCCGCGTGGAAGCTCACGGCGGCGATTTCTTCGAGAGCATGACGAAGGGCGGCGACGTGTACCTGGTCAAGCACGTGCTGCACAACTGGGACGACGAACGCGCGTTGTCGCTGCTGCGGTGCTGCGTCGACGCGATGGCCAAGCACGGGCGCGTGCTCGCGATCGAGACGGTGCTCGCACCCGACAACCGCGCCGACCTCGCCGCGATCATGGATCTCGAGATGCAGGTGCTGCTCGGCGGTCGCGTGCGCCGGAAGCCCGAGCTGCGGCGGTTGTTGCAGTCCGCCGGGCTGCGCGTCGAGCAGATGGCGCGGCTCGTCGCCGGCAGCTGGCTTCTCGTCGGTGAGCGCGGCTCGTAGACGCGTCAGCCGCCGCGCGCAGTTTCGACGAGCGCCACCAAGACCGGTTCGACGCCGCCGTCCTCGCCGGCCACCGCGAAGCGGCCCGTGAAGACCCGTTCGCCCGCGCGCAGCTCCAACGTGTAGTCGTCGTCGGCGAGCACGATCGGCACGCAGCAGAAACCGTCGGCCCGCGCGTCGAAGCCACACTCGTCGACGCCGGGCTCGCCGCCGAGCACGCGATGCCCGTGGCACTGCATCTGCACGCGGGCCGCCGCGGGCGACACGCCATCTGGCAGCGAGAACGCGATGTGCCGCACGAGCCCCGCGCGGATCGGCACGTCGAGCTCCGTCTGCTGGCCGGCGCGGATCTCGAATGGCAGCCCACGCACGGTCATGAACGAGGCGCCGTGCGCCCAGAATTCGTAGCGGCCTTCGGCCAGACACAGCAGACCCGCGGGCTCGCGCAACGGCACCTGCACGCCGCGCTCGTCGACGACGAAGCCGCCACAGTGTTGCGTCGGCCGTTCGGCGCGCAACGCATAACGCAGCGTGCCGGCGGGCGGCACGGTCACGTCGACCGTGGCTCCGGCCGCGGTCACTGCGGCGACGCCCCCGAACAACGCCGGGCAGCGATTGCGCTGGCCGAAGACGTGCACGCGATAGTCGCCGACGGGCACGGTCGCGAGGAGACGCACGACGGAGTCCGCGGGCATCACACTGCCGCGGTAGACCTCGGCGTCGCGCTCGAGCAGCACGCACGAGTCCGCGAGCTGTTCGGGTGTCGCGCCGTGCAACCGCACCTGCAGCACGCCGCGTTCGGCGGGCAGCTCGGGTTGGCGCACCTCGAGCTGGCTGTCGGCGGCCGTTGTAGCCATGCACGGCAGCCAGACCTTGTCGTCGCGCGGCCGGCAGAAGAACGCGACACCTGGCCTCGCCTCGAGTTGGAAGGTGCTGCCGGCGCCGAGTGCCACGAGCTCCGGCGAAACCGTGCCCCCGTCACCCGCCTGCCGCCAGCCGAGCTCCCAAGCGGCCGTGTCCGCGGGCTGGCCCGAAGCGTCGAGGAACCGGCCGCGGCAGAGCGGCGCCGGAGTCAGCACGATCGCGAGCTCTTCGCGATGCGGCACGGCGACCGGCAGCTCGAGCGTCGCGAACCCCGGCGCCTTCACCTCGAGCATCACGCGCGCCGGATCGAGCCCGCCGAGCGCAAATCCGCCGCTGTCGCTGGTATCGACGGCAGACCATTGGTGGCGTGCCGTGCCGTGAGCAACGACGGTCGCTCCGGGCACGGGGTTACCCGTGGCTGAACGCACTGTGCCACGCAGCGAGGCACCCTTGCGCAGCACCACGCGCAGCGTGTGTTCGTCCGCGTCGGCGAGCACGGGCGCGAGAGCCGGCGCGTGGTCGAACGCGCGCACGGACACTTCGAGCCGACCTCGCGGCAGTTCGCCGCATGCGAAGTGACCACCCGCGTCCGTACGCAGCTCGCGGCACGGTTGCAGCTCGGCGTTACTCTCGGGTCCCTGCCACGTGAACTGGGCCCGCGCGTGACGCGCCACGCGTACGACGGCACCGCGAACGGGTTCGCCGGCGTCGTCGACGACGGTTCCGGCCACGGTGCACGCGGGTCCGCCGATGCGCAGCTCGAACGGCGCACGCTGCTTGGGGAGGACGACTCGCATCGGCGAAGGTGCCTTGCCCTCGACGAACGCGGCGAGCGTCGACATCGGTTCGACGTCGCGCAGCGCGAACGTGCCGTCGGCCTCGCTGTGCGTCACGACCTGTCCATCCCACAGCTGCTTTGGCGAGTGGCAGAGCCAGACTCCGGCGCCGGCAACAGGGGCGCCGTCCTCGTCGACCACGCGGCCCGAGAGCTGCACGCCGGGCGGCAGCTCGACCGTGCTTGCCCAGTGGACGCCGGCGCGCACGACGATCGTCGTCTTGGTGCCGCGATCGGTGGTGACGAGCAGTTCCCCGGCCGGCAGCTCACTGAGTGCGACGCGACCTTCGGCGTCGGTCACGCAGCGACGTCCGCCGAAGTCCGGGTCGGTTCCAGGTTGCACGAACCAGACGCCGACGCCGTTCGCGGCGGCACCGTCCTGGAAGTGGAACCGCAGCGTTGCGCTGCCGGTCGCCGCGGCTTCGGCCGTGGTCACGAGCGCGCGTTGTGTGCCCGTGGCTGGTGCCTCGGTGCCAGTGGGCGCGGACGACACGACGGCCGTCGCGGCACCGGCAGGCACCTGCGTGGACCAGGTCGGCGCGAACGCGGGCAGGCACACGAGCACGCCCGCTGCGATCGTCACCGCGAGGAACCACGGCGGCAACCGCTGACCGCCGGCCGGCACCGGCAGGGGCGGCTGCGCTCGAGTCTCGCGCAACAGCAGCAGGAACGGCAGCGCGAAGAAACCCCTCGGCAAGAGATCGCGCAGCTGCTGCAGACCTCGATGCAGTTGCACGCGCACCGTGCCGGCCGGCCGGCCCAACGCACGGCCAATCTCCTGCGGCGATTTGTGTTCCTGCAGGAAGCGCCGCACGACGTCCTGGCTCGCGAACGGCAGCTGCGGCAGCGCGGACTCCACGGCCGCGAGCAGCTCGCGGAATCGGGCCCAAGCCAGCGGCACCTCATCGTCAGCAGGCAAGCGATCGCCGGCGGGTCCGACGGGCAGCCGTTGCAACAACGCGGCGCGCTTCCGCCACGTGCTCGCGCGCCGATGCAGCGCGCCGATCAGATACGGCAGGCACGGCCGGCCCGGTGCGTAGGTGTCACAGCGCAGCAGCAGCGCGAGGAACAGCTCCTGCACGAGATCTTCGGCGGCCCGCGCGTCGCCGAGCACACGCTGCGCGCGATGGCGCAGACGTTCTTCCGTGTGCACGAAGACGAACTCGAGTGCCTTGCGGTCGCCGGTCCGCACGAACTGCACGAACTGCTCGTCGAGGTGAAGGTCGGCCATAGACGGCAATTAGATGGGAGTGCGGAAGCGGCAACACGCCCGGCCGATTTTTCCCCAGCGACTGTAACGAGCAGCCTCCGCCGGTGGAAACTGGGGTCCCCAACCGACCTCACACCGATTCCATCCCCACTCCCATGAGAAGCTTCCTCGCCTGCTCCCTGTTCGTCGGCACTCTCTGCGCGCAACAGGAAATCGTGCGCTACGCCTTCGACAGCACCGACACGAACGCGGTGCTCAACTACGCGAGCGGCCCGCTCGCCGGCCCGAAGTTCGGCAACACCACGTGGCCCGTCGAGTACGTCTACGCGGACGGACGTTTCGGCAATGCGCTCTCCGCGAGCATGTACGGCGGCCTGTCGGGCATCTACGTGGCCACGGGCTGGCAGGGTGGATATCAGGGTGCGCTGACCATCGCGTTCTTCCTTCGCAACGACATCGCGACGTCGCCCAACGAGTACTCGCCCGTCGCCGGGCAACCGAACTGGTCGATCGCCACGGGCGGCACGGCCGGCGCCGGGCTGCAGCTGCACGGCTGGGGCGGCCCTGACCTCAACGGCGACTTCGGCGTCCCGGTGCACACGATGCCGGGTTGGAACCATTTCGCGATCGTCGTCGATCCGGTTGCCGGCCAGGCGACCTGGTACCGCAACGGCGTTCCCGCGACGACGACGCCGATCTCGACGGGCGTCGTGTTCACGACGGGCCAGCTCTTCGTCGGCGCTGACTACGTGAATTGGTGCGGCAGCCTCTACGACATCGACGAGTTCGTCATGATGGGTCGTGCGGCTTCCCCTGCCGAAGTGGCCCTCATGGCGCAGGCGCCGATCGCCTCGGTCGTCCCGTTCGGCACCGTGACGAACGTTGCTGTGCAGGCGAACTCACTGCCGACCGCAGGCAATCTGAACTTTGCGCTGCAAGTCAGCGGACCCGCCAACACGCTGTTCCTGCTCGCCGCAGGCTCGAGCTACGCGCAGGCCGGCGCCGTCGCGCTGCCTCTCGATCTCGGCCCGATCCTCGGTGCGTCAGGCCAGTTCCTGCGCGTGTCGCCGGACGTGAGTGTCGCAGGCGTGCTGCTCAATGGCATGGCCTCGCTTCCGCTCCCGCTCCCCGACCAGCCCCAGCTGCTTGGCGTGCAGTTGTTCGTCCAGGCGATCGCTCTCACGGGCGGGAGCTTCGTTGCGAGCAACGGCCTCGCGGTGCGCGTCGGCCGGGCGAACCAGTGAGCGGCTTGACGCAGCCGTTCAGCTCCTGAACAGGCGGTAGCTGTTCTCGAAGCACACGTCGTTGAGCACCTGGTTCTGTGAGTGGCGCCGGAGGCCGAAGAAACCGTACGGATACTTGAAGACGTGACCGAGCTCCATGTCTCCCGCGACGCGGCGCACCCAGTACTGCTTGCCGTCGGGCCGCAGGAACTCTCTCCTCTCGCGCGCTTCGGTGTAGGCCTTGCGCGGCGACCGCGGTCGGGCTCTTGCGACTGCGAGCTGGAAAGCGTTGAGACACTTCTTCGCGAACGTCTCGTGCCCGAGCAGGCGCAGGTCGAGGATGGCGCGTCCATGCGTCAGCAGATGACCTGAGAAGCCCTGTCCCGGCCCTCCTTCGGTGCTGCCGAGGAACTCATCGAGCACGAACTCCGAGAACGATGACGTCGCTGAGGGGACTTCGATTTGGCCCTTGCCCGCGATCCTGGGCGCGAGGGCCTCGATGGTGCGCTCGAGCGCCGCGATCCTCGACGGCGTCGCGGCCGTGGGAAGGTCGTGCATGGCCTTGATCGCCAGGGCCAGGAAGATCACGTTGTGACCCTCGCGGCAGAGCTGCTCGACCCTGTCCTCCATGGAACGCAGCAGCACCTCGATCGCGTCCTTCCTGGGCTCTTCCTCGGGAAAGGGATCCGCAGCCAGGGCGTAGTGCTGATCGAGCATGCCCTTGATCACGTCTTCGGTCCCCGCCTCGAGCTTCTCCTCGCGACAGAGGTAGTAGGCGGTCAGGATCGCACCGCCGGCGTGCCCGGCGACGAATGCGTCCGTCGCATGTGCGTTGCACAGGACGTTGAGACCGTGAGCGAGGTATCGCTGATCGAGCACGGCTGGTGCGGGCGAAACGGCCGGCGCAGGCGGGAGCAGTCTCGCGAACACCATCTCCGCAGAACCCAGTCCGCCGAGCTTCAGGAGGTGGCGACGCGTGAAGACCATGGAGATCTCTCTCGATCGTGGTGGAAGGACCAGCTGCGTCCCGGGTCAACCGGGCCTGCACTGTCCCGAGCCTGCTCCAAAACGTCAACCGCCTCGAAACCCGTTCTCGAGCCCATTTGCTGGCCTGCGCCAGGTCCCACGCCGGTCGGCCCGGCGCGCGCGGTCGGATAGAGCGCCTGTTTGGTTGACCTGGAAGTCGCCGTGAGACCTGGCCGGCGCACACGGCCGTCGCTGCGCAGTGAAGAAGGCAAGCCTTGCTACTGTGCCTGCGCCAGCGGCACGGTCGCGGTCAGCTGTTTCTGCTTCACGTCGAAGCGGTGCACGCGACCCTGCCAGTCACCGGCGAACACCACGCCGTCGTCGGCGCCGAACGCCACTGCGTAGAGCCACTCGCCGGCGGCTTTCGACGTGGCGACCGGGCTGCCGCTCGCGGTGAAGACCTGGATCACGCCATCGCTGCCGCAGCTCGCCACTGCGTCGCCGGGGCCGAAGCTGACCGCGAGCGCTTGCTGGTTCGGATGCGCATTCTGACGCCAGCGTTCTTTGGCTTCCGCCACGTCCCACAGCCGCACCGTGCCGTCGGCACCCGCCGTGAGCAGACTCGCGCCGCTGCGGTCGAACGCGAGCGCGTGCACGGCGCCCTGGTGGCCTTGCAGCGTCTGGAACACCCGGCCACCATTGATTTCCCACACCTGCACGGTGCCGGCGCGGTCACCGGCTGCGACCCAGCGGCCATCGGGCGCGAACGCGACGCTGAGCACGAAGTCGTCGTGCTTGCCCGCGAGCACCTGCTGGCCGTCGGCGATTCGATACACACGAACGTGCTTGCTCGAGCCGCCGAGCGCCACGAGGCCGGCGGTCTTGTGCACGGCTGCCGCGAGCGGCACGTCGCGTTCGCTGCCGCAGGTCGCGAGCACGGTGCCCGTACGCACGTCGAAGAGCACGGCCACACCGCGCTGGCCGGGCTCGCCGCCAGCAGCGAGCACGAGGCTGCCGTCCTCGGCGAACACGACGGGGCCGATGCGCAGAAGGGCACAGGGCAGCACGGCGATGCGCTGCAGGTCCGTGTTGCACAGCAGCACCTGCTGCATCCCCGGCAGCGCCAGCAGCGGGGCGCGCGGGCTGCGCGCGAGGCTCGCGACGGGGCCGGGTCGCATCGGAGTGCGCAGCGCGAGCTGTGGGATCGCCTCGGGCATCGGGAGAGCGTTCGCGTCGGCGCTCGCCGTGGCCTCGACCGCGACGGCAGTTGCCTTGGCCGCCGTTGCCTGTTCGGCCATGAAGGTCTTGGCCGAGGCCGCATCGTCGGCGGCGCCCTGCTCGATCCAGGTCCGCAGCAGCGCGAGCTGCTCCTTGCCGAGCGGGTCGGCGTTGCGCGGCATGAACGGTCGCTCCTGCTGCGTCACCATGCGGTAGAGCCGGCTCTGATCGGGCGCGCCGGCCACGATTGACTGGCCGGAGCCGCCGCCGTTGCGCGCACTCGCGAACGTGGTCAGGTCGAGGCCACCTTTCTGCTCGGCCGGGTCGTGGCAGCTCGTGCAGTGGTCCGCGAAGATCGTCGACACGCGCGCCCACGTCACGATCTCGCCGTGGTCCTTGCCGCCAGGTGTCATCGACGCGGCGGGCGCGGCGGCCTCCTTGGGCTCGACCTTCGGTGGCGCGGTCTTTCCTGCGTCGGGTGCGGGGGCCGGTGCGTTCGGCTGCATCTTCGGCGGTTCCGCCGCGGGCTTCGGCGCGTCGCCCGGTGCCGGGTTGGTTGCAGGCAAGGTCGCGAGCAGCTTCTGCAGTTCCTGGATTCGAGCCATTTCGGTGCGCAACGCCTTGGCCTCGGTGTCCGCCACCGCAGCGCGTTGCTCGAGCTCCTTGGACTGCTGGCGCAGGGTCGTGGCCTCGGCATCGCGGGCTTTGGCCTGGGTCTCGAGCGCCGCAAGACGCGCGGTCCAGGTCGCCGCGTCGATCGCGCGCAGCTCGCGCAGCAGCTGTTGCAACCGCTCCGCCGCCTCCTTGGTCGGATCCTTCGCCGGTTCCTTGGGCGGCTCCTGCGCGGCCAGCTCGGTGCCGAGCAGGCCGAACAAGAACGCGAGCACGAGCAGGCAGCGGTTCATGGGTCTCAGTGCTGGAAGGTGAACTCTTGTGAATTGAGCACGGCCCAATACAGGTCGTGCCAGAACGCAGCGGCATCGGAAGCGGCCGCGATCCGATCGAGCAGGCGCGAACGCTCGGCCGCCGTGGGCTTGCGGCTGTAGGCGGCGAGGTAGAGGTCGTCGAGCATCGCAGCGGGCTCCAACTTGGCGTCGAGCGCGCGCTGCAGACGACCGTTCTTGTCGCCGATCTTCTGCGCGAGCGTGTCGCCGTTGATCAGGTGCAGGGCCTGGCCGAGCGTCGGTTCCTCGCGCCGTTCGCACGTGCAAGCGGTGTCGCGCGGCGGACGACCGAAGACGTCGAGGAAGCGCACGCCGGAGCGCCCGCGCGCGATCGCGGTCGCGGGTTGGCCGAGTGCCAGACCAGCATACTTCGTGGGCACGCCGGTGACCGCGCCGATCGCGTCGAGCAACTGCTCGGCCGAGAGCCGGCGCACCTGGTTGCCCGCGAACAGCGCGGCCGGCGGGTTCTCGGGATGGCGCGCCATCTGATACGTGCGGCTCTCGCAGACGCGGCGATACAGCACGCGCACGTCGAACTGGCTCGATGCGAACAGCGTCGCGAGCTCGCGCAGCAGGTCGCCGTGCGAAGCGGGGTTGCTCACGCGCACGTCGTCCGGCGGATCGACGATGCCGCGGCCGAACAGCTGGGCCCACACGCGATTGGCAACGTTGCGCGCGAAGAACGCGTTGTCGGGCGCGCACATCCAGTCGGCCAGTACTTTGCGGCGATCGGTGCCGGGCGGGATCTTCGCGAGACCCGCGCCGAGGAAACGTGGCGGCGCCACCGAGTTGTCGCGTGCGTTGCGCGCTTCACCGTTGCGGCGATCCCAGATCACGGACTCGTAGGGATCCTCGCTGCGCTTCTTGCCGACCTGGGCGAAGAACGCGGCGAAGCCGTAGTAGTCGTTCATCGTCCAGCTCTCGAACGGGTGGTTGTGGCACTGCGCGCACTGCAACCGGATGCCGAGGAAGTTCTGGGCCACGCGCTCGGCGAGCAGATGGGGTTGGTTCGCGGCGAGGTGGAAGTTGGCCGGCCCGTTCTCGAAGGTCGAGCCCTCGGCGGTCAGCAGCTCCTTGACCATCGCGTCGAACGGACGCCCGCGCTGAAAGCCGTCCTGCAGCCAGCGCGCCAACAGCTGAGCACCCTTCGGCTCCATCGTCTCGGCATCGACCTGCAGCAACTCGGCCCACGACATCGCCTGCAACAACGCGAACTCGGGCCGCTGCAGCAGCTCGCCGATCAGACGGCTGCGTTTGTCCGCAGCCGGATCCGCGACGAACGCGAGCGTCTCGGCCGGGCTCGGCAGCGTGTTCAGCAGGTCGAGGAAGAGGCGGCGCACGAACACTTCGTCGCTGCAGAGGGCCGAAGGCCACACGCGCGCGTGCTGCAGCTTGCGATAGACGTGTTCGTCGACGAAGTTGGCGGCCGGCACGTCGGGCCACGCGAACGGCGTGTCGTTGGCCAGGACCATGATCTCGGCGGCGGCCGCGAACCCGCCGAAGCGCGCGAGCACGCAGGCTTCGCCGGCTTCGTGCGACGTCGTGCGTCCGTCGGTCGCCACGGTGGCCGTGACTTCGTTGCTCGAGCTCCACAATGCGAGCGCCGTCACGTCGCGGTCGCTGCCGTCGGCGTAGCGCGCGCGCACCTGCAGAGGCAGCTGCTGCGCGGGCCCCACGAAAACCGCGGTCGCCGGCATCAGTTCGATGCCGACCATGGCCGGCGCGGTGGCCGCATCGTCGGGCGCGCCCGCGGCGATCCAGTCGCGCAGGTCCTCCCAGGGCGGGGAGTTCACGGCAAAGCGTTTGTTGCCCTTGTGCGGCACGGTCGCCGTGGCCTTCTGCAGCATGAGGCTCTGTTCGGCGGCGCCGGGATCGAGGCGCCGGCTGCGCAGGTCGCGCGTCAGCGTGAGGTAGTCGCGATCTGGGTTGTAGCCGAACAGCGACAGCCCGAAGCCCTCTTTGCCCGAGGCCGCGCCGTGGCAGGAGCCCGTGTTGCAGCCGCTGCGCGTCAGGATCGGAATCACGCGGTTGCGGAAGCTGACGGCCGGTGCGGGATCCGCATTGCTCACGTGCACCGGGACCTTCAGCTCGGTGTCGCCGCAGGTGCCGACCAGCGTGCCGTCGCCTTTGCCCAGCGCGCGCAGCAGCACTTCGTCGCCCTCGCGATACACGACCACGAGGTCGAGCTCGAGCATGTGCCATGACACGCTGCCGGTCACGTCGACCAAAGCACCGCTCGGGGTCTGGGCGAACACCTTGACGCGCTGCCGGTCGTTGGCATCGTCGAGGCGTATCGAGGGCGGATACACCTGGAGCTGCTGTGGCGGCGGCTTCGCGCCTTCGCTGGCAGGGACTGTGCTCGCAGCGGCCGGTGGGGGAGTTTGCGCGAGCAGGGTGCAGCAGCTGGTGAACGCTGCCGCGAGGATCACGCCGCGCGCCGTCATGAGCCTTCCTTGCCGCTCTGCGCGACCGGCTTCGCGACCGGTTCGTCGATGCGGATCTCGCCGCCGCCGAAGCGGTGTTCCACCATGGCGGGCGACGCGCCGTCTGCGGCGGGCGCCGAGGGCACGAGCACCTGCACGAGGAAGTTGCGATGGCGTCCCACCGCGGCGTCGGCCGCGACCGCCAATGCGAACTTCACCTCGGCGTCGCCCGGACCGAACTGGACCGGCTCGCAGCTCACACCGCGCGGCAGGCCGAGCAGCACCGCCTTGCATGCTGCGTCGAGCGTTCGCGCCGGCTTGATCTTCACGCTCAGCTCCGTGGCTACGCCGGGTTCCGTGCGCGCGCGGCCCGGCTCGGCCGTGAGCCACGGTTCGTCGACCTGCAGCTCGATCCAGTCCGTGCAGACCTCGACGGTGCCGCCGCGCGAACGCGCCGTGCCCACGAGCGCGATCGGGAAGCGACCGGTCATCGCGCCGCCGTTCGCGTTGAGCGGGAACTCGCCGCGATCCTGCTTTCCGTCGATCGCGACCTGACCGGACCCGAGGCCCGGCGTGTTCCAGAGCGCCTTCACGCGGACCGTCTCGGTGAAACCCTCGGCGCGCGTGACGTGCACAGGAAGCACGAGCGGCGCGCCGCGCACGATCGGCACGAGCGGCGCGTCGACAGTGAGCGTGAACGGAGCCGGCTGCGTGACCGCGACGGGCAGACGGTTCAGGATCTTGCCGAACAACGGCTGGTCGTTGCGCGTCGTGACGAGCGGCACGTTCTGCGAGTAGCCGGGGTCCCTCTCGTGTGGTGGCGTCACGGCGCGCAGCCAGAACGCTGCCTGGCTGCCGCTCGGCTCGGCATCCGGTGAGGCGGTGAGCACGAGCGGCACCAGATTGCTGCCGTTCATGATCGGGCCGAACGACGCCGAGACTCCTCCAGGCAGGTCGCGCGCGAGCAGCACGAGCTCGTGCTTCGGATCGAGACCGCTCCACTGCAGCACGGCGCCGATGCGGTTGCCGCGCGCCACCGCGAGCACCGAGTCCTGGCGCTGGCCGACGACCATGCGCAGCGAAGGAGCATCGACGCGTTGGCCTGCTTCGAGCCGGAAGAAGTGGGCGGGGCCGCCGCGGCGCAGCAGATCGCGCACTTCGATCTGGTAGTCGCCGTCCTCGGGCGGATTGAAGCGCAGCACGCTGTCGAGGCCCGTGGTGTCGTCGTTGTCGGCGATGTAGCGGCCGTCGGCCCTGCGCACGGTCAGCACGGGATCGAGCGGCGAACGCAGCGCGCGCGCCATGGCGCGGAACTCCCACTCGACGCCTTTCTTGGCCTTGAAGAAGAAGGCCACCTTCTGATTGGGTGCTTTCACGACGCCGTGCACGCTCGCGGGCAGCTCGACCCACGCGCGGTCCTTGGCGTCGGCTTTCGGCGTCTTGTTGGGCGGACCGCCGACGCGCAGCAGGATCGGAGTCGGTGCGGTGCCGCGCGCTCTCTCGGGATGCCGCGTCTCTTCGGGAAAGAAGGGGAACAGGTCTTCGCCATCGTCGGGCAGGCGCACCTGCGCGGTGGCCGGCTCGGAGTCGGCGCCGAGCAGCGTCACTTCGAGCAGCTCGCCGGGCTGGCCGCCGCAGGGCAGACAACCGACCGGCCGCGGGAAGGTGCCGAGGTGCAGCCGGTAGGAACCCGCGTTCTGCTCCTCGGCGTACGCGGTGCGCACCGCCACGACGTAGGTGCCGGCCGTCTCGGCAACCAACGAGAGCATCGGGTCCTTGATGCCGAGCACGGTGTCGTCGGCGCTCGCGATCTCGTTCCCGTCGGGACCACGCACGGTCAACACGAGGTCGAGGTTGTTGCGGCCCAGGCGGATGCCCTGCGCCTCGCACTGCACGCGCGTCCCCGCGGCCACTTCGACGCCGTAGCGATCGACGTCTTCGTTGCGCAGCGTGCCGTTGATCGTGCAGTCCAACGGCACGGTCTGGATCGCGTCGCCGGCGCGTTCTTCCTTGACCTCGGGCAGCACGCCGACCGAGAACAGCAGCAAGTTCGAGATGCCGAAGTCCGTGCGCAGCCGCAGCGGATGGGAACCGAGCGGGCAGTCCGCGGCGATGCGCACCTTCACGGTGCATTGCTCGGGCTTCTCGCTCTTGACCTCGAGCGCTTGCAGTCCAGGCTCGGTGAGCAGCAGACCTCGCGGCTCGAACATTCGCTGGCCCGTGAACACGACACTCACTTCCGTGCCGCGTTGCCCGCCCATCGGAGCGAACCTGTCCACCTGCGGCGCCTGCGGCGCGAGTGCGCCGAGCAGCAGCGTTGCGACGAGGCCACCCATCAGGCCAGCACCTCGTGCAGCACGCGGCCCTCGCGCACCAGGTCGATCGGGCGGCCGCCGGGTGCCATGAGCTTCTTCTCGGCGTCGATGCCGAGCAGCGAGTAGACCGTCGCGGCCAGGTCGGCCGGACGCACGGCGTCGCGTTCGGGTTCGGCGCCGCTCGCGTTGCTGGCGCCGTGCACGTGCCCGCGCCGGATGCCCCCGCCGGCGAGCGCGATCGAGAACACGCGCGACCAGTGGTCGCGACCCGCATCGTTGTTGAGGCGCGGCGTGCGGCCGAACTCTGTCGTCAGCAGCACGATCGTCTGGTCCAGCAGGCCCTGGGCATCGAGGTCGGCGACCAGCGCCGAGAAGCACTGGTCGACCTCGTTCATGCGTGGCGCGAGGTTCTGGCCGATCTGCACGTGGTGGTCGAAGCCGCCGAGGTTGATCACGACGTAGCGCGCACCGCCTTGCACGAGGCGCCGTGCGAGCAGGCTGCTCATGCCGAACTGGTTGCGGCCGTAGCGGTCCTTCATCGCGTCGGGTTCGCTGGCGAGGTCGAACGCCGCGCGCGCGGCAGGCGACTCGATCATCGC
>DASRJH010000211.1:0-11387 GCA_035649575.1 Planctomycetota bacterium | reverse complement strand
CGGCTACGAGCCGGGCGAGAACGTCGTCGAGCTCTTCGTCATGGGCGCGCTCGTGCCCGAGGCCGTGCGCGCCGCGGAGATGCTGCTCGACCGCGGCGTCTACGCGAACGTCACCGTCGTCACTTCGCCCGACCTCCTGTGCGGCGAGCTCGCGCGAAGCAACGGCTACGAGCACCTCACGCGGACGCTCGCCGTGAACGGCCGCCTGCACCTGCGCGCTTCTGGTGGAGACAGGGCCGGCAAGGATCCGGGCTCGCCGCTCGGTCCTGGCGACGCGATCGGCCTCGCGGGCCGGCGCGTGCCGATCGTGTCGGTGCACGACGGCGAGATCGGCCTGCTCGACAACCTCGGCTCCGTCGTCGGCGTGCCGCAGGTCGCGAAGGCCGTCGTCAAGTTCAGCAAGTCCGGCACGCCAGCGCACATCTACCGCTACCACGGGCTGCACGACGAAGGCATCGCAGAGGCCTGCGGCGAAGCCCTCGCGCGGACCGCGCTCGAACAGGTGCAGCTCGACCCCGACGCCCTGGTCCGGCTCCGGGCACAAGCCGACGCCTCGGCCGGCGACTGGCGTGAACTCTGGCCAAATCCGGTGTAGACATGGTCGCGCGCCGTAGAGGCGCCTCCTTGTCCAGGAGCTCCTCATGACTGCCTATGCACCCTTCCACGCCCGCCGGTCGAGTGCGCTGCCGACGGTGATCGCCGGCGCGGCGTTCGTCCTGGCCGTCTTCCTGCTGTTCGACCGCGGCGGCTGGTGGACGCCGCCCCCGAGAGCCGAGGCGCGCGAGGTCACGGCACGCGGCGAGCTCGCGCCGCTCGAGCAGACGTTCATCGAAGTGTTCGAGCGTTGCTCGCCCTCGGTCGCGCACATCACGACCCGGAGCCTGGTCGGCACCTGGAACGGTGTGGCGCAGCAGGACGGCGCAGGCAGTGGCTTCGTCTGGGACGATCGCGGCACCGTGGTGACCAACTACCACGTGGTGCAGGGGGCGCAAAACGTGCGCGTCGCCATCGGCAATCGCTCGTTCACGGCCGAGGTTCTCAACGCCTCGAAGGACTACGACCTCGCGGTGCTGCGCCTGCGCGGCGATGTCTCGTCGCTGCCGCCGATCAGGATCGGCTCGTCGAAGAACCTGCGCGTCGGCCAGATCGCGATCGCGATCGGCAATCCGTTCGGCTTCGACCAGACCATGACGACCGGCATCGTCAGCGCCTTGAACCGGAACATCCGGACCAACGACCGCAACAACCTCTCTGGTCTGATCCAGGTGGACGCCGCGATCAACCCCGGCAACTCGGGCGGACCGCTGCTCGATTCGGCGGGCCTGCTGATCGGCGTGACGACCGCGATCTACTCGCCCAGCGGCGCCAGCGCTGGCATCGGCTTCGCCGTGCCCGTCGACACCGTGAACGAGGTCGTGCCGGGCCTCATCGAAGGAGCCGCCAAGACCACGGCGCCGTCCGGCCCACCGCGGCTCGGCATCGGCAACATGACCGGGTTCCGCACCTGCCCCGTCGACCTGCCGGAATTCAGCCGCGGGGCGATCTTCACCGAGGTCACGCCGGGCCTCGGCGCAGAGGCCGCCGGCCTGCGGCCGTTCGCGGTCGAGGAGAATGGCACGGTGACGCAGTGGGGTGACGTCATCGTGGCCATCGACGAGCTGCCCGTGAGGATGTTCGACGAGATCCCGCGCGCCTTGAAGGGCAAGACCGCGGGCCAGAAGGTCACGGTCCGCATCGTCCGTGGTATGCCCAACGCACCACGCCTCGAGACCGTGACGGTCGCGCTTGGCCAAGCCGGCAACTGAACGCGCTCCGGCCGCACGGGCCGCGCGGATCCGCGACGACCTGCTCGCGCACGGGCCGCTGGTCGACACGCTCATCGTGCCGGTCTCCTGACGGCGCTCAGTTCGCTTCGACGGCACGACCGCACGAACGGCCCCGCCTCACCTCACCGCGGCGCGCGTCTTGGCTGGCTAGCGCTTCTTGCAGTACTCGATCCACTGCATCTCCAGCTCCGACAGGCTGGCATGGTAGACCGCCTGCGTCGCGCGCTCGATCGCGATGCTGTTGTTGTCCGGCACGTACCCGATTGCGTGCACCCACTCCTGGAACTTGTTCTTTCCCCACTCGCTCTCGCGCAGGAACTCGATCAGCAGCGCAGCGAGCGCGTAGTGGGTCGCGGCTTTGTCCTCTCCCTTCTTGTCCTCGCGCGATGGGTCCGCGGCGAGGAGATCCTCGATGCGGATGAACTCGGCGAGCGGCGTGTGCTTCTTGTTCTTCACCGCACGGGCGGCTTCGTTGCGGTCGTTCCGCTTGGTGGCCATGTACTCGGCGACTCCTTCCTGGAACCACGAACCACCGCCCGACAGGCGCAGGCGATTGTCGAAGATCTGGTGCGTCGCCTCGTGGATGTGAACGGTGTCGCCGGCCGCCTCGAACCAGGTCGCGTAGAAGTCGCCGCTCGCCACGCCGGCGGACTCGCGCGCTTCCTCGACCGTGGTTTCGAACACCTTGGCGTAGAACGCGAAATACTCGTCAGACGTGCGGAACAGGAAGATGGGCATCAGCATGCGCCCAGCCACTTCGGGGAAGGGGTAGGTCTTCTGAATCGCGGCGTAGCACTCCTCCATCCGGTCGGCGAAACGCTGCCCGCCGTCCGAGTTCGTGAGGACGAGGTAGTGCTTCGAGCGCAGGATCTTCTTGAGCTTCTTGTGCGTTGCCGGCGGCGCGTCCTTCAGCCACCGAGCCTTCGCCTCGTCGTCCGTCCACTGGCTGCCGCGCGTCTTGCCGTTGTAGACGACGCCGCGCTTCAGGAACTCGAGAACCACCGCTTCGTCCGCATCGGTCGGTGCCGGCCTTGCGACGACCTCCAAGCAGTAGCCGTGCTTCTCGAGCAGCCCTCCGAGCGTGTAGTACTTGCCCACCATCTTCGTGCCGTCTTGCACGCGGAACGGCCCCCAGCCCAGCGCGGCGTAGGGAGCCCAGCCGAAGCTGCCGCTGACCAGCTCGCTCTTCTCGTACGCGAAGCTCGGATCCGTGCCCTCCGGGGGACTCCTGAACTGCTCGAGCGCATGATCGCTGACGTCCTCGGGCTCCAGGAAGCCGAAGTCGGTGTTCGGGAGCACGGACAACGCGATCTCGACGTCGCAGCCGCCCAGCTTCCCCTTCCAGCTGGCGCCGCTCTGGTTGCCCGGCTTCTCGCCAGACGTGACGTCGGTGAGCTGCGCCGGCAGCGTGATCACGAGGCCCAGATCCGGAAGGTTCTTGCTGATCGCCTTCCGCGGCCCGCCTTCAGGGTTGCTCGCTTGCGCGCACAAGGAGGGCGCTGCAAGGACGGCGACGAGCGTTAGTCTCGCGAGCGCGAAGAAGGAGTGAGACAGCATCGACGATCCTGCGAAACGAGATGTTGGGGGCAACTCACAGCCGCGCGAAGCGGACCGGCGGAACGCGCGCAGGCGATTCAAGCTGCTTCGCCTGAGCGAGGAGTTGTGCGGCGAGGCAGCTGGCGGCGATCGTTGCGACAAGACGAGTGGGATCGAGCATGGTCCTCCGGCGGTGCGAGGAGCGGAACACCGCCACCATAGCGGTTTCGCGTCGGCTCGGGGTGGCGCCTTGGCCAGGCGCGCGCGCACTTCGACGGCCCGCCGCGCGGCCATCGGCCCGCTCACTTGGCCAGCATCCCACCGCCGCGCCGCTTGCAGCGCAGGTCGCGCATCTTCGGCATCGCCTTGAGCTTCGCCTCGACCGCGTCGTCGAGCCATTCCTGGCCCGACACGTCGAGCACTTCGAGATGAGACGCGGCGAGCAGCATCGGCACGCAGGCAGCCGTGAGCAACCGGCAGCCACGCAGCTCGAGCTCGCGTAGCGCGGTGCCGGCGAGCACCTTCCCGAGCGCCGCGTCGCCGAGCGACGTGCACTGGAACAGGTCGAGCTTCTGCAGCTGCGGCACGCGTTTGCCGAGCGGGTCGGCGGCCGCTTCGTCGAACGCGCTGCTCCACGCGAGCGACAGGTTCTCGAGCGTCGGCGGCAGCGCAGCCGTCACCGCGGAACAATCGCCTGAACGGATCGACACCGCGAGGCGACGCAACGGCCGCGACGACAGCGCCTCGAGGCCGGCCGCCGTGATCGACGGGCATCCCGTCAGCAGCAGCTCGCGCAGCGCCGGCAGCGCCGCGAGCGCACGCAACACCTCGTCGTCGGCGCCGCCGCCTGGTTTGCTCGCGAGCACGAGCTCGGCCGACAGCATCTGCTCGATGCGGCTCCTCGCCGCGGGCGGTAGGTCCTCGCTCGCACCGCCGCCGATGCCGCAGCAGTAGCGCAGGTCGAGGTGCTCGAGCCGCACGCACGCCGCGAGCGCGCGCAGGCCCGACGAAGTGAGCCGACCGCAGCCGCGCAGCGACAGCTCGCGCAGGCCCGGCACCGTCGCGAGGCTCGCGACACCGGCGTCGGTGATCGTGCCGTCGAACGCGAGCTCGAGCGCCTGCAGCGACGGCAGCCGCGCGAGTGCTCGAGCGCCCTCGTCGCCGATCGCGACGAGCGGCAGCACGAGACGCGTCAGGTTCGGCAGTGCCGCGAGCGACGCGAGCCAACCGGGTTCGATCTCCGTGCGGAATCCGAGCCGCAGCTCGCGCAGCGAGATCTGCTCGCCGATGCGCTTGAAGTCCGCTTCGGTCAGCTGCGGTCCCGGCCGATCGCACGCGTCGAGATCGAGTCGCTCGAGCCGCGGTGTGCGGTCGAGCGCTGCGGCGACGCCGGCCTTCGCGCCGGCTTCAGGCGACTCGGGCCACGCGCGGAGGCGCAGCGCCCGGCAGGCGCTGTCGAGGCTCCCGATCGCCGCCGCCTCGGTCACGACGGTCCACTCGGGCGCCAGCAGTCCCGGCGCGGGCTTCCCCGGATCCTGCGGCAACGCCGCGGGCACGGTCTCGGGAGTCGCGCGCGAACGCGCGAGCAGCGCGGTGCCGACAGCGACTGCGAGTCCCGCGGCGATGCCCGCCGCGACGAGCCACCGCGGCCCTTCGCGCCGCGCGTCCTCGGCTGGCCACTGCCCTTCCGCCGCGCGCTGCCGCACCACGGCCGCGACGTCGAACACTTCTTCACCGCCGAGCTGCTCGCGCAGCGCCTGCTCGAGACAACGCTCCTGCGCTTCCACCGACGCCTTCATGCGAGCCTCCGTTCGATGCACAGCCGCAGCAGCTCGCGCGTCCGCTGCAGCAGGGTCTTGATGCCGTTCGGCTTCATCGCCATCGCGGCGGCGACGGCCTCGCGCGACATCCCCTCGCCGTAGAACAGCTCCAGCGCCTGCGCGGCGCGCGGCGCCAGCTCGCCGCGGCAGACGCGCAGCGCCTCGAGGTGGCGGTCGCTTGCCTCGGGCAGGCCGTGCGCGACGAGCAGTTCGAGCACCTCTGTCGCCGTGCGTTCGGCCGCGCGCCGGCTGCCGCGCACGCGCTGCAGCCACAGGAAGCGCGCCGTGCGCAACAGCCACGCGGTCACCTCGGCGTCGCCCAGATCGACGATCTGCTTGCGCCAGGCGAGCAGGAACGCGTCCTGCACGAGCTCCTCGGCGAGCGCCGGATCGGCGCCGACCGCGCGCAGGTAGCGCCAAACGTGCCGCTGGTGCCGCCGCACGAGGGCCTCGAGCTGATCGAGGCCCTGGCGGCGGGCCGGCGCTGTCGACGGAGCAAGCACGGTGGGAGATCGCCCGGGGCCCGCCCAGGGTATTCGCAAAAACCCGTGCGCACCAAGCCCTCGCGTCCACAGCCGCTGCGGCGTCTCCTCGGGGAGCGGCTCAACTGCCGAGCGCTTCGAGCTTCCTCTCGACGATCTGCTCCTTCGGGTCGAACCCCGGCAGCCGGATGTGGGCTGCCGTCGCGGCATCGAGGGCCGCTGCGGGCGCGAGGCCGACCAGTTCGCTCTCCGCGACCTTGACGCCCTTCGCGGCCGCCATCTTCGCCGTGGCATCGAACACCGTGCGGATCGACGTCGTCTCGTAGTCGAGCAGGTTCATGCTGACCTGCGCCTGCTTCTTGTCGTCGAGGAAGAATCCCATCGCCTGCACCTTCTTGAAGCCCCCGTCCTTCTCGCGCACGGCCTTCGCGATGTCCTTCGCGATCTGCACGTCCTGCGTCGCGAGGTTGACGTTGTAGGCGATCAGGAACTTGCGCGCGCCGACCGCGACGGCGCCGGCAGTCGGATGCATGCGCGCGGGTCCGAAGTCCGGCGTGTACTCGGGGTCGGTGCCGACGAGCGCCGACAGACCTTCGAACTCCTTGTTGCGGAAGTTGCCGAGCACGCGCCGCGACTCGCGGGTACAGGCCTCGGCGTAGAGGAACACGGGCAGCTCGAGCTCCGCGCCGATGCGCCGTCCAACGGCGCGCGCCGTGTCGACTGCGTCCGCCATCGTCGCACCCGCGAGCGGCACGAACGGGCAGACGTCCATCGCGCCCATCCGCTTGTGCTCCCCCTTGTGCGTGCGCAGGTCGATGAGCATCTTGGCCGCGGCCGCGCCGCGCACGGCCGCCTCGGCAATCGCGGGCGCCGGCCCCGCGAGCGTGATCACGCAACGGTGATGGCTCGCATCGAGCTCGGAGCCGAGGCACTTGACGCCCGGCACCGCGGTCATCGCGGCGACGAGTTTGTCGACGACGGTGCGATCCTTGCCTTCGGAGAAATTGGGAACGAACTCGAGCAGGGCGGCCACGTGGAGATTCCTCGGGAAGACGAACCGTGGCGTATCCGCGGTTCGTCCGCCTTTCCAGTGCAGGCTCGCGCCGTTGCACCGGCCGCGGCGCGGCGCCATCGTGTGAGGGTGTCCCCGAGCGGCAAGAAGACCCTCGACCGCATGCTGTCGCGCGCCGGCCTGTGCTCGCGTTCGCAGGCGCGTGAGGCCATCGCCGCGGGCCGCGTGCGCGTGAACTCCCGCGTCGTGCGCGACCCCGACCTGTGGATCGATCCCGTGCGCGACAAGGTCGTCTGCGACGGCGAGTCGCTGCGCGCGCGCAGGAAGGAGGTCTGGATGCTGCACAAACCGGTCGGCTACGTGACCACGGCGAACGATGAACGCAACCGGCCGACGGTCTATGCCCTGATGCCCGAGGACATGACGTGGCTCGGCCCGGTCGGACGCCTCGATCAGGACACGTCGGGGCTGCTCTTGTTCACGAATGACAGCGACTTGGCCAACGAGCTCACCGATCCGGCGAGCAAGCTGCCGAAGACCTACGAAGTGCGCTGCAAGGGCCTGATCGCCGACGACGCGATCGCGGCACTGGCAGCCGGCGTGCCGCTCGACGATGGCCGGACGCGGCGGGCCCTCGTGCAGCGGCTCCACGGCGACGACGGCTCGACGATGCTCCGGCTCGTGATCACCGAGGGGCGCAATCGCCAGATCCGACGCATGGTGGCCGCGATCGGTTCGAGCGTGCTGACCCTGCACAGAACCAAGTTCGGACCGCTGCAGCTCGCTTCCCTGCGCGAGGGAGAGGTGCGCCGCCTGACCCCGAAGGAGGTGCAGGCGCTGCGCGCAGCCGTCGCTGCGGTCCACGGGCAAAACGACAGCAGGCGTCGCAGGGCAGGCGACGCCTAGTACCCGCTCGCCTGGCCGTCCTTGCGCGACTCAGAGGCTCCGAGATAGACGCGGTTCTTCCTGTCCCACATGATCGCCTGGTAGCCGCCGAAGCCGCCGTTGCCCGCGCGCAGGTCGTGGCCGCGCTGCACCAGCGCACGCGACGTCGCATAGGGCACGCCGCTTTCGAGCTCCACGAAGCCGCCGTCCTGCATGCGCGGGTGGTCGTAGTCCGACGAGCCATCGTGATGCCAGCGCGCCGTGTCGCCGGCCTCCTGCAGGTTCAGGCCGAAATCGATCAGGTTGCAGACGATCTGCACGTGGCCCTGAGGCTGCATGTCGCCCCCCATCACCCCGAACGCGAGCCACGGCTCGCCGTCCTTCATGACGAAGGCCGGGATGATCGTGTGGAACGGACGCTTGCCGGGCGCATAGCAGTTCGCGTGGCCCGGCTCGAGCACGAACATTTCGCCGCGATCCTGCAACGTGAACCCGAGCCCCGGCACCGTGATGCCGCTGCCCATGCCACGGTAGTTGCTCTGGATCAGCGACACCATGCTGCCTTCGGCGTCGGCCGTCGTGAGGTAGATCGTGTCGCCGTCGTGCAGCGCGGGATTGCCGCTGTCGTAGGTGCGCGCGGCGCGAAGCGGGTCGATGAGCTTGCGCCGTTCGGCCGCGTAGGTCTTCGACAGGAGCCCCTTGAGCGGGATCTTCGCGAACTCGGGGTCGCCGTAGAACTTCGCGCGATCCTCGAACGCGAGCTTCTTGGCCTCGATCATGACGTGCAGCGCTTCGGGCGATTGCAGGCCCATCGCCGCGAGGTCGTAACCCTCGATGATGTTGAGCATCTGCAACGCGGCGGTGCCCTGGCCGTTGGGCGGCAGCTCGAAGACGTCGTAGCCGCGGTAGTTGACCGAGACGGGATCGACCCAGGTCGAGCTGTGCCGCTCGAAGTCGATCTTGCGCAAGAAGCCGCCGTGCTCGCGCATGAAGGCGTCGATCCTGTCGGCGATCTCGCCGCGATAGAACGCATCGCGGCCCTTCGCGGCGAGCATCGAGAGCGTGTCGGCGAGGTCAGGGTTCACGAAGACCTCGCCCTTCTTCGGCGCGCGGCCATCTTTGACGAGCGCTTCGCGCGACGAACCGGCTGCGTTCGCGCACCAGGTCTGCAGGAACGCGCCGGGCAGCTGCTCGGCCTTCGCGTTGCGCACGCCGACCGCCCAGAGGTGCGCGATGCACTCGGTGACGGGGAATCCGTCGCGCGCGTAGCGGATCGCGGGAGCGAGCACGTCGCGCATCGGCAGCCGGCCAAACCTGCCGTGCAGCTCGAACCATCCGTCCGCGACGCCGGGCACGCTGATCGGCAGGAAGCCGCGCTGCGGAATCGTGGTGCGACCGAGCTTCTCGAGCTCGCGCTGCAGCTGGTCGAAGCTCAAGCCGAGTGGTGAATGGCCCGACGCGTTGAGCCCGTACAGCTTCTTCGTCTTGCCATCCCAGACGATCGCAAACAGGTCGCCGCCGAGGCCGCAGCCCGTGGGTTCCATGAGCCCTAGCGCCGCGTTCGCCGCGATCGCGGCGTCGACCGCGCTGCCACCGGCCTTCAGCACGTCCACGGCGATCTGCGTCGCGAGCGGATGCGAGGTCGCGGCCATGCCGTGTTGCGCGATGACCTCCGAGCGCGTCGCGAACGGCCGTCCCGTGATGCGGTCGATCTGCGCGAACACGGAACAAGGCGAGACCGCAAGCACGAGGAGCGCTGCGAGGCGTACAGTCGTCATGACAGAACGCTGGCCCGCGCCCGAGTCACGGTCAAGTGGCTCCGTCGACAGGATTGCAGCCAAACGAGGGACTCAGGCGGCTTCGAACAGCTCAGCGCCTTCGCGCTTCGCAGCGGCTCGCAGCGCTTCATCGAAGGTCGCCAGGGGAGCCTTCTCCCGCAACGCGAGTTCGAGGTAGGTCGCGTCGTAGGCGGACAGCTGGTTCCTCCGCGCGAGCGGCATGACCCGGTCGAAGGTGGTGGTCGCAGAACCGAGGTCGACCTCGATGCTCAGATCCTCGAGAAGCCGCAGGCACTTCTTGACACCTGCCTCGTCGATCCGCTTCTGGCGTTCTTTCACCAGCAGCACGTTCCCGACCTCGAGCTGCCAGATGGCCGGCCCGAGCATCCGCGCACTCTTCAGGGCCAGCAGGACCGGCTTCGCGCGCTCGAAGAGTCCTGGCTCGCCCAGAACCCAACCGAACACCACCGAGACGTCGACGACGATGCGCGCACTCACTTGCGACCTGCTTCGATAGCGGCGCGGATGTCCTCGAGGCTCATGCCGGGGCCGGTCTTCAGGAACTCCGACCGCAGCTCCAAGAGACCGTCGATGGCCTTCTGGACCTTCTTCGCATCGACCGCCTCGTCGTAGGGCTGCAGCGTCGCGATGGGCGAACCGTGGCGCGTGATGACGATCACCTCGCCGGCCTCGACGCGATCGAGGAGTTCACTCAGCTTGGTCTTGGCGTCGAAGGCGCCAACGCTCACGGGTGCTGCTCTCGTCTTCATGGCTCGCTCGTCGCCAGCATCGGCGGGCTCTCTCAGAAAATCAACCAGTTCAACCAGTTCTAGTGCAAATTGTGTAGACATAGCATGTTCCGATATCCGCTGAGATCGACACCGCGCCGGTCTCCTTCCTTCGCTGGCAGGAGAGCAAGGGGGGGCATGCCGTCGAAGCACTCCCTAGTGGATCGGGGAGAGGACTTTTCCGCGCGTCAGGGCAGGGATTCCAAGCCATCAGTTCCGCGCAGACGCGTCGCCTGGCACTGCGCGACACCTGGCTCTGCCCACTGACTCACTGACTCGTGCGATCGCCGCCGCGCTGGAACCAGTCCGGATTGCGCTCGATCACGTTGGCCACGATCGACACGCCGTTCTTGATCGTCATCGCGACGGGATTGCCGCCGAACGAGTACCCGATGCCGCGCCAGCTCGGCACGTCGAGCACACAGAGGTCCGCGCGTTTGCCGGGATGCAGCGTGCCGACATCCTTGTCGAGCTGCAGCGAGTACGCGGCGTTGATCGTCGCCGCCGTGATCACTTCCTCCGCAGTCATCTTCATCTGCGTACACGCGATCGTGGCGATCAGCATCATCGACTGCGTGTAGCACGAGCCCGGGTTGAAGTCGGTCGCGAGCGCGATCGCGCAGCCGGCTTCGATCATGCGCCGCGCCGGCGCGTAGGACGGCTTGCCGAGGAAGAAGATCGTGCCCGGCAGCAGCACGCCGACCGTGTTGCTCGCCGCGAGCGCCCGGATGCCTTCGTCCGAGATGCGGCCCAGATGGTCGGCGGAATCGGCACCGAGTTGGACCGCGAGCTCTGCACCGCCCATCGGCTGGATCTCGTCGGCGTGCATGCGCAGGCGCAGCCCGTTCGCGCGTGCCGCGAGCAGGATGCGCTGGCTCTGCGTGCGATCGAACACTCCGGGCTCGGCAAACACGTCGCAGTAGTCCGCGAGCCTGCCGAGCTGTGGCAGCATCTCGTCGCACAGGAGGCGCACGTAGGCCTCGCGATCGTCGCGATACTCGGGCGGGAACTCGTGCGCGCCGAGGAACGTGCGCTTACAGGTCAACGGCACGGCGGCGGCGGCGCGCTGCAGCGCCTGCAGGCTCTTGCACTCGTCGGCGAGCGACAGGCCATAACCCGTCTTGCATTCGACGGTCGTCGTGCCGTGCGCGGCAAAGCCCCAGAGATGGCGCTCCGTGCACTCGGCGAGATCTTCGAGCTCCATCTCCCGCACCGAGCGCATCGAGCTCAGGATGCCGCCGCCGCCCGCCGCGATCGCCA
>DASRJH010000210.1:0-14968 GCA_035649575.1 Planctomycetota bacterium | reverse complement strand
ATCCTGTTCGCGACGCTGCGGCTGCCGGACGCGCGGCCGGTCGCGCGTGGGCTGCTCGTGACGTGTCGCAGCCGCGGCGACACCGCGTCGTGCGAGGTGGGCACGGACGCGGCCGGGCGCATGCGCTGCAACCTCGGCGCGTTCGGAACGAGCGACGACTGCGTCATCAACATCGCGAGCTACGATCGCCAGGAGGACAACGACATCTCGGTGGAGCTGGCGCCGCGCAAGGTCGACGCTGGCGTGAACGACCTCGGCGAGCTGCGACTCGCCGCGCAGGGCTTGCTCGTCGCGGGCCGGCTCGTTCGCGACCCGGGCGTCCGCGCGGAGCACGTGCAGATCGACTTCGAACGACGCTACGGAGACCAATGGCAGCGGCAGAGGGCGAACCTCTATCCGGATTGGCAGCCCGACGACAGCTTCAGCCTGTGCAGTGAGATCCCGGCCGGCACTGCGATCCGGCTCGTCGTGCAACCGGGCGCGTATCTGCCGGTCGACCCGATCGAATGCAAGGCCGGTGATCGCGACGTCGAGATCCGGCTGCGCGCGGCCGGCGAACTGACCGCGACGTTCCTCGTCGACGACTCCACGCCGGTCGACCGGCTCGTGTTCCGCCTGCGCCAGAGGCCGCCGCACCCGATCGACGAACGAGTGCTCGATTACATGAGCCGCTTCGGGGAATCGCCGAAGGACGGGCGCATGCCGCGGTGGTGGCGGGGCCTGACTCCCGGCACGTACGACCTGACCGTCGCGTGTGCCGGCGTCGCCGAGCCGATCGCGAGCGTCGCCGGCATGACCGTCGGCACGGGGCCGTGCACCGACCCGCGCCTCGACGCCATCGACCTGCGAGGGCGTCTGCGAACGTTCGAGGTCCGGGCCACCGACGCCGGCGGGCAGCCGATCGCCGACGAGAACGCGTTCGTGATCGTCTGCAGCAGTCGCGAATGGAGCTGCTACGGGCTCGGCAACGGCCGCGCGTCGATCTACGCGACCACGTCGTTGGACGTGGTCGTCACGGCACCCGGATGCCGTGCAACGCGCGTCCACGGCGTGGCGGGGTCGCGAACCATCGCGCTCGAACGGGACCAGCCGACGGCATTTCGCGTCGCGTGGCCTTTGCCGTTGCCCGACGGCGTCACGGCGACGTTGCGGCTCGTGCCGAAGGTCGACCTGCCACACGACGAGCGCGTCGTGCTCGACAACGATTGGGGCATGCCGATCTGGAAGCTGCTCGAACAGTTCGAACGGAGGGCGCTCGTCGGACGGGATGGCGCGTGCTCGGTGCCAGTGGTCTGGCCCGGGGAGTACACGGTCGAGGTGTCTCTGGCCACGGGCGAGCGGCTCGTGCAGCTGCGCGACGTCGCGCCCACGACCGTCGTGCTCCCTGCTCCGGGCGAGATCGTCTTGACCATCGATCGGGCCAGCTGCGACGCTGCGCTGCAGCGCGTGCGCAAGTGATCCGGCCCGCGACGTTCAGAGCCGAGAGGCCATCGTCGTGAGAATCGTCGTCACCGGAGGCACGGGGTTCGTAGGCCGACACCTGATCGAGAGACTCGTCGCGGGTGGCCACCAGGCCGTATGCGTCGCGCGTCAGCCGCAGCCGCCGGTTCATGGCGTCCCGGTGACCGTTGCCGACGTCGCCGACGCCGACAGCCTCCGTCGAGCATGTGAAGGCTGCGATGCGATCGTGCATCTGGCCGGGATCAATCGCGCGAAGGGCGCCCAGACCTTCGAGCGCGTTCACGTGGAAGGGACGCGGAACGTCGTCGCTGCCGCGCGTGCCGTCGGCGCGCACAAGGTGCTCACGCTCAGCTTCTTGAGGGCGCGGCCCGACTGCAGCTCGCGTTACCACGAAACGAAGTGGGAGTCTGAGCAGATCGTCGCGCAGAGTGGACTCGACTACGTCGTGCTGAAGGCCGGCGTCGTCTTCGGTCCGGGGGACGGCATGGTTGCGAACATCTGGCGCGCGATCAGGATGATGCCGGTCTTCGGTGCTGTCGGTTTCCGTCCGACGATGATCAGCCCGGTCTGGGTCGGGGACGTCGCGGAGATCCTGAGCGCCGGCGCAACCAGCAACGCGCTGACGCGCCAGACCGTCTCCGTCCTCGGTCCGGAAGCCATGTCGCTCGCCGACGCCGTGCGTCGTGTTGCGCGTGCGATGCACCGACGCGTGCTGGTCCTGCCGATCCCTCTCTGGGTTCACTACGCGTTCGGCTGGGTTGCGGAGCGCGTGATGAACCGGCCGCTCGCGAGTGTCGCGCAGGTGAGGATGCTGGCCGAAGGTGTCAGCGATCCACTGCCCGGAGCGGAGTTGCCACCGGCTGGTCTCCGGCCCACGAGACTCTTCGACGCGTCTTCGATCGCTGCGTCGTTGCCAGGTCGACGCTGAATCGCGCTGGCAGCGTTGCGGATCTGGCCGCGGGCTGCGCGAAGCACGTGTGCTCACTTGCTCTCATTGCGCCATGGCCACGAACGTTCGGCCCGGCACCCCGCGGAATCCGCCGCCCGCCGCGGCTACAACCTCGGCATGGAGACGTTCGCACGCGGTTCGTTGCCCTTCCTGCTGCTCGCCGCTGCCGCGTTCGCGCAGACGCCGGACGAGACGGAGCCGCCGCCCTACGAAGGTGATCCGTGGGAACGGATCGAGCGCGACGAGAAGCTGCTCGACCTGACGTGGCGCCGAAATGCGGACGGCGACTTCGAGTGGTCGTGCGCGGGGGCGAAGGGCGCGAAGTGGAAGCCGATGTTCGGCGACAGCCTGCGCGGCGCGATGGGGGTAGGCAGCTACGCGAGCTACGTGGTGCCGTTGCTGCACAACGGCGATCTGCTGTCGCTGACGCACGGGGAACAGCACCTGAGGCGACTCGGCCGCGCTGTCGACCTGGAAACGCTGGTCGCGTTTGCGCGAGCGCCGCTCGGCGCGGCCGCGTCGCGGATCGACGAGATGGATCGTCTGGTCGCGGTCGACGTGCTGCGGTCGCGTGACGACGAAGCGTGCAAGCGTGCGCTCGCGCAGCTCGCCGGCGATGCAGGCGCACCTGCCGTCGTGCGCACGCGGGCTGCGGCGGCGCCTGTGGTCCGCGAGCGGCTGCGCCCCGAAGAGCTGCTGTTGCCCGAGCGGTCCGACCTCGTCGTCGTGATCGACCACGGTCGCCTGTTCGACGCACACGCTTTGCTCGGCCTTGCGCGGTTCACGGGTCTCGTGAGCTCCGCCAGGGTGCTGGACATGCTGAAGAGGCCGCTCGTCGACGACGCCGCGATCGGGCAGGCGGAGAGCGACTCGACGCTGGAGCTGCCGTTCGAGCTCGTTCGCCGGCTCGGCGGGATCCGTTTCGACCACAGCTGCGTCTCGGTGTGCTGGACCGCAGCGATCGGTGGCGAGCTCACGTGGACGGCTGCCGTGGCCGGCGGCTTCGAGCCTTCGCGCATCGCGCAGGGATTGTCTCCCGATGGCTTCGAGATACGGGTCGGCGACGGCCGCCACGAGGTCAGCTGGGAAGGGGGGCACGGCGAGCTCGCGGACCGACGCGTGACTGCATGCGCGACCGGCGTCGATGTTGCGCCGCGCGCCGCGCTCGCGGACCACCTACTGCGCGACGGCAGCTACAGCGTGCGGCTGCACGCGCCCGCCGGGTCGAAGGTGCTCGCGGTGATGACGCTGGGAGGCATCGCGAACGTGACTACCTACGATCTCCAGGTGACGTGGGGCGACCCGCTGCTCGTCGAGGAGACCTTCACGATGAAGGACGAGGCAGCAGCGGCCGCGATGCCCGAGAAGGTCGGATCGTTGCTGGAGCGCATCGCGGAGCAGAACGGTCAAGGCGAGCTGTTCGCCAAGCTCGGGCCGCGCGACCTGGCGGTCGCGAAGAACGTCGTGACGACGACGCACAGGACGCCGCTGGCGCAGCTGCTGCCCGAACTGCCCGTGGTCAGGAATTCCGTGATCGAACAGTGGCGCAAACGCCGCTGATCCGGCTGTCCACTCGCCTTCGTTGCCGGCGTGCTCGTGAGCGCCGCGTTGCCGTCTGCCGCTTTTCGCGGGATGCCGCCGACGCCCGAGACCGGTACGGTGTCCTTCAGCTGATGACCCCCAACTCCCCGGCCGCCGTCCTGCTCGAGCACGCCGAGTTCGTGCGCCGCATCGCGATCCAGCTCGCGGGCGCCGACGAGGGCCAGGACTTGGCACAGGAGGCGTGGGCGAAGGTCCTCGCGCGCCCGGGGCGCGCCGTGCACGAGCCGGTCGGCTGGCTGCGGCGCGTGGTGACCAACGTCTGGCGCAACCGCGCGCGCGGCGAACGGCGCCACCGCGCTCACGCCGAGGCCGCGCCGCCCGGCGCGGTCGTGCCGAGCCCCGAGGAGATCGCGATCCGCGAGGAGGTGCGGCGCAACGTCGTCGCCGCGGTCCTCGCGCTGCCGGCTCCGCTGCGCGACGTCGTCGTGCTGCACTTCCACGAAGGACTCGCTTCACCCGAGATCGGAGCACGCCTGCAACTGTCGCCGAGCGGCGTGCGCACGCGCATGCAGCAGGCGATGGAACTGCTGCGCCAGCGGCTCGACGACGAGCACGGCGGCAGGCGTGCCGCGTGGACCGTGCCGCTGTTGCAGTGGCGCCGCCACGCGCCCGCCCTGCCGGCGAACGCGCCGATCGCGATCGCGACCTGGTTGCGCGCGGCGGTGGTGTTGCTCGCAGCTGCGACCGCGTCGTTGTGGCTCGCGTATGGCGACGCGGATCCGCAGGCACCCGGCAGCGCGACGTCGTCACCCGCTCCCGTCGCCGCCGCGGTGGCCAGCGACTCGCGCGCCGACCCGCCGAAGGCCGAACCGAACGAGCGCGTCGCGATCGCGGCGACGACACCGCCGCCTCGCGCGTATCGCGGCGATCTCCCGACCGGCTCGCTGCGTGGGGTCGTGCGCGACGGCGTCGACGGCCGCCCGGTACCGGAGTTGGTCGTGCGCCTGCACGCGATCGAGCCAGCCAGCTCCGCGATCGCCCCGATCGAGCTCGGCGTGAGCGTGCAACGCGAGACGCGCACCGATGCGAACGCGGAGTTCACGTTCGCCGCGCTGCCGGCCGGCTCGTACGAGATCGAAACCGCGAGCGGCGACGGCCGCAGCAGCTGGCGCCGGCTCGCGGTCGGCGGCGACGAACGGCGCGTCGAGTTGTGGCTCTACGAGCGGCCGTTCGCCGGCAACGCGACCGTGAAGGTGCTCGACGCGACGAAGCGGCCCGTCGCGGGTGCTGCCGTGACGCTCGTGCTGCACTGCACGCGGCACGGCGCGATCGGCTGGAACGGCGCACCTGCGATCCGCGGCACGACCGACGCGCTCGGCACGTTCCAGCTGCGCGATCCGCAGCGCCTGCAGACCGTGTTCGAGGGTCTGGCAACCGCGACCACGGACGACGGACGCGCCGGCACGACCGTGATCGGCCGGCCCGAGCACCGCGGCGACCGTTCGTATTGGGAAGTGACCGTCGCCAACCAAGGCGAGATCGCCGCGTCGATCACCGGCGCCGGCGACGAGACGCTGGCGGCCGTGCAGGCGTTCGCCGAACCGCTCTGCTGCTACGACCACGTGTGGCCCGATGGACCGCGCTACCCGCTGCTGCGCGCGGCCGACGGCTCGTTCACGGCGTCGGTGCCGGCCGGCCGCTACCACGTGCGCGTCACGGCGCCCGGCAAGCGCAGGCTGCTCGACAAGCCGAGCGAGAACTGGCAGTTCCTGCCGGCCGTGAAGGTGAAGCCCGGCGCGCGCGCCGAGACGGCGATCGCTCTCGGCGACGCCGCGGTCGTGCGTGGCCGCGTGCGCGACGAGCACGGAGCGCCGATCGCCGGCGCCGGGGTCCGGGCGCTGCGCGCGACGCCTGGGTTCGCGGTGTTCCTTCATACGGAGCGTGGCCCGCAACCGGAGGACGTCTACGCGGGCAGCAAAGCACTCACCGACGCGGCCGGCGACTACGAGCTGCCCCTCGCGCCCGGCACGTGGCACGTCGTCGCGATCGCCGCCGGGCACGCGATGGACGTGCACAGCGACGTCGCCGTCGCCGCAGAGCCGATCGCGCTCGAGCACAGCTTGCGCGCCGACGGCGCGCTGCAAGGCGCGACGGACCTGTCGTGGTTCGCGCTGCGCGCCGTGGACGCGCCGTCCGTCGTGCACGGCATTCCGGTCAGCGACGGGGTCTTCGCGCTGCGCGGCCTCGCGCCGGGAACGTGGCAGGCGGGTCGCTACGACCAGAAGTTCACGACCCTGACGACGTTCGAGGTCACTGCTGGCGGCCTCGTGTGGCTCGACCTCGATCGCGCGACCTCGGGCACCGCGTGCGGCATCGTGCAACACGCCGGCTCGCCGGTGCCGGGGCTCGACGTGGTCGGCACCAACGACAACGGCTGGCGCACGACGGCCGGCGCGCGCACCACGACTGGCGACGACGGCTCGTTCGCGCTCGCCGTGCCCGCCGGCGCGACGGAGCTGCGCCTCGAACACCGCGGCGTGCTGCTGCAGCGCGTGCGCTGGCACGACGAGCGCCGCGAGCTCGGCGTGATCGAACTCGGCGCGCAGCGCATCTCGGTGCAGGCCGTCGGACCCGATGGCCGGCCGGAAGCCGCGACGATCTGGGCCGCGAACTGGAACGATCTCGGCCAGCCGCCGCGCCGGTTCGCGCCCGACGGCTGCCTCGACGGACAGTGGATGCCCACTGCGGACGGGGGCGACCCGGCGGTCGGCGTGCGCTTTTCCGACGGCAGCGAGCAGACCGTGAAGGTCACGGCCAGAAACCGTGAGATCGTCGTGCAGCGCCGGCCGGGCGGCTCACTCGAGCTGCGTGTGCTCGACCCCGAAGGCTGCCCACGGCCGGCCGCGGCGTTCCAGATCCTGCCCTGGGCACGCGGCGGCGAGGCGCCGCGGGATGGTGCTTCGTTCGTCGCTGCGCGTGACCGCTCGGCGTCCGGCAAGACCGTCGTGACCGACGGCCGCGGGCGCGCGATCGTGCATGGCATCATGCCCGGGCCCGCGCTCGTCTACTTCGCGGGCGACTGGGGCGACTTCGGACCCGGCGCGAACGGCCGCCGCGGCCCGTCGCCGCTCGAGCAGGTCGTCGAGGTCCGCGGCGGGAGCACGCAGGTCGTCGACCTCGTGCTGCCGCGGTATTGAGTTTCTGCCGCGATCGGGTCTTTTCCGCGCCGACGGCGGCCGCGGCCGCGGTGTCCAAGACCACTACGAGGTCACTCATGCTGCGCCTGCTCTCCGCCGTGTTCCTGCTCGCTGCCGGTGTCGCCCAGGCGCCGCTGGCGGTCGAGCTCACCGTGAAGGACAAACCGCCGATCGCTGCTCTGTGGACGCCGCCGGCGCTCACGGTCGACACCGAGTTCGGCAGCGCGACCGTGAAGGCCGACCGTCTCGAGCAGATCGTGTTCGGCGATCCCGACGTCGTCGTCGCGGCCGGTGTCGAGCTGCGCGGCAAGCTGAAGCTGACCGGCATCGAAGCGAAGGTCGACGGCAAGGCGCGGCGCTTTCTGACGAAGGAGCTCGAGTCGCTCGTCGTCGTGCGCAACGGCGGCGGCGCTGCGGCGGTGGCCCCGGGCACGTTCAGCGGCGAGTGGATGACGACGTTCGGGCCGGCGCGGCTGCAGCAGCGTGGTCTCACGGTGACGGGCACATACGGCCACGACGGCAAGGGCGAGATCGAGGGCAAGCTCGAGCGCGGCACCCTGCAGCTGCAGTGGCGCAACGGCGGTCACTCGGGCAAGGGATCGGTCGAGCTGCTCGCGAAGGACGGCGCATTCGCCGGCAAGCTCGGCGGCGACGACGGCGAGTTCTGGGGCGGCTATCGCAAGGCGCCGCAACGCGCGGCCGCGAAGCCGGGCGACGTCGCGAGCGGGCAGACGGAAGCGGGCATGCGCTACCACGTGCGGCTGCCGAAGGCGGCAGGCGACGACAAGAAGTGGCCGGCGATCTGCATCCTGCACGGCTCGAACATGGACAGCCGCGCGTATGTCGACACGATCGTCGCGGCGTGGCCCGAGCTCGCCGAACAGCACATCGTCGTCGGTCTCGACGGCGAGAACCTGAGCCCCGGCGCCAAGCCCGGCGCGCTGCGCTTCAACTACTCGTACATCAACTTCGGCGGCCCCGGCGTCGGGCCGGCCTGGGCGCATCGGCAGAGTCCCGCGCTCGTCGCCGAAGCGCTCGAGCAGTTGCAGAAGGAGCTGCCGATCAGCAAGTGGTTCCTCGGCGGCCACAGCCAGGGCGGGTTCCTGACGTACTGCCTCGTGATGTACTACCCGCAGCTGCTCGCCGGCGCGTTCCCGATGAGCTGCAACCTGCTCGTGCAGTGCGAGCCCGACGAGTTCGACGCCGCGAAGGTGAACGCGCAGCATCGCGTCGCGGTCGCGGTGATCCACGGCCGCGCCGACGACGTCGTGGAGTTCTCGGGCGGCGCGTATTGCCATCTGCGGATGATCGACGGAGGGTTCCCTTGGGTGCGGCTGTTCGCGCCCGAACGCATCGGTCACCAGTTCGCGCTGCTGCCGGTCGACCAGGCCGTGCGGTGGCTCGGCGCGTGCTCGGCCGCGGATCCCGAGGCGCTGCTGCGGGCCGGCGAGGCCGGCGCCGCGGAACAACGCTGGCGCGACGTCGGCGCCGTGTTGAAGCAGCTCGGCGAAGCGTCGCCGCCGGCCGCGTTGCGCGAACGCACGGATTCGCTCGCGAAGAAGCTCGAGACCGCGCTGCGGCCGCGCACGGCGGAGCTCGAGAAGGCGATGAGCAAGGGCAAGGACGGGCGCTGGGTCGACGACTTCCTGAGGTGGCGAGCGGAGTTCGGCACCGCGGCTGGCGCGGAGAAGGTGATGGCCGACTACGCCGAGCTGCGCGCCGCGCAGAAGAAGGACGGCGACGCGCTGTTCGGCGAGTGGCGAGGCTCGCGCGACGCGGCGGCTCGCAAGGCGGTCTTCGACAAGGTCGCGAAGAGTTGCTACGCGACGAAGTGGTACGAATCGATGCGGCTGTGGATGCAGTGACGCTGCGGGCGGCCGCACGAACATCAACGCGGCAGGGTCGGGCTTCCCCCGGTGGTCCGAAGAGGGTGGACCCGGGTGCGTCAGCGCAGAGCGGCGAAGCGCTCGATGCGCCAATGCGAGTTCGGCTCGCCAACGCTCGCGATGCGCAATTTGCCGGCCGCGCGCTCGACTGCCAGCGGGCCGCTGCCCATCGGGTCGGACAGCGCCGGCAGCTCTGCGCCGCGGTGGTGCTCGACGGCGATGCGCAAGCAACGCACCTGCGCGAACAGATGGCGGGCGCTGCCCTCGGAGAGCGACAGACTCGGCCACACGGCGCCGAGCCACGGATTGCGGTCGCCGGGGGTCGCCAGGCGCGGCGCCGCCGGAGTCGCCTCGGACGTACCTCCGACCCGCAACTGGTCCAGGAGCCGTTCCATCTCCGCGCCCATGGCCTGTTGCTTCTGCTCCTCGAGCCGTGCCCGGCGTACCGGCCACGGCTGGCCGTCGACGGCCGGCTGCTCCGCCTCGCGCGCCATGTGCAGCAGCGCGTCGGCCATCATCCAGCGCATTGACCAGCCGAACCGCCAGGTCGCACACGAAGAGTCCTCCATGAGTTCCTGGGTGTGCTGCAGCGCGTAGTGCGCAGACATCATCGCCTCGCCCGCCAGCGACGACGTCAGCAGCGCCGCGTCGTCGATCCGGGCCAGGCCAGCGGCCAGCTGCTCCAGCTGCGCGCCATCGAGCGCCTGCAGGGATTCCTCGGTGCAGCCTTGCTTCACCACGATGTTCGCCACCGCAACGCCGATGATGCGGTCGATCATCCCGGGCGACCGCATCAGGTCGGTGCCGAACGCGAGCGCATCGAGCCAGAGCTCGACGGCGCGCGCGCCGTCGCGCTGAGCCACGGCATCGCTCGCGTCGAGCACCATGATGTTGACGAGCCAGCGCAACGTCAGCAGGTTGAAGTCAAGGTTGGGTTGGCGGAAGTCGACGGCGGGTCCCGCCTCGGCACAGCGCGCGCCCGCGCGCGCCTCGGCGATCGCCGGCGCCCACGCCGCGTGGATCGCCGCCGCCTCCGCGGCGCTCATCGGCTCGGTCCCCGCACGGGGCTTCTTCAGCATGAACTGGCCCCACAGGTGCGACAGGCGGTTCTCGTCCACCAGCGGCTGCGCCAACGCGAGCGCGCGGCGGTAGTGCGCGAACGCGTTGCCCGGCTGCGATTCTCCCCACGCGACCGGTCGCCGGAAGTCGCGCCGCTGGTATTCGGCGCAGGCCTTCTGGCTCCAGCTCCGCAGAGCGCTCCAGCGCGCGTCGGCTATCTGGTGCACGATCACGGCGGCGCCGAGCAGGACGGCTGCCGCAGCGGCGACGGCGACGACGACCATCCGGCGCGAGATCATTGGTTGCGTATCGGCTCCGGTCCCGCGGCTGTCGCAGCCTGCCGCGGCGGCGCCGTGGCAACGGCGTCAAGACGCCGACGACGACGCGCAGGCCAACAACGTGATGTTGACCGGCGTCGATCGCGCGCCTCGGGTGGATGCGTGCGGTGCCTTGCCGAGGTCCCGTGCGCTGCGGACGATGGCCGGTGCTTCTCGGGTGGTCCGAGAAGGAGCGCTCCAGAGTGTTGCGCGACGACGATGCAGAGTCGGAAGCGCGCTGCGGATGCGTTGACCTGCCGCAGGGGTTCGATCGCTGCCAACGTGGGAGAAAACATGAGCGAGATGACCGTGCGTTCCGTTCTCCGCATCATCGCAGTGATCACGATCCTGACCGGTATCACGATGACGACGTCGACTCTGTTCCGCTCGTCGGGGCGAGTCACGTGATGAGCTCCGGTCTCGGTAGTGGGGTCCCGTTTCTGACGCTGATCGCGCCGGTCGTCGTCATGGGTGAAGGCCTTCAGCTCTGGCTGACGCGTCCCAGGCTCGCGCAGCTCATCGTCAGGTAGGATTCGCGTCCGGATCGCAATGACGTCGTCTCTCGCCATGAGGTGGTTGCTGCCGTGCGTTGCCGCCGCGTCGGTCGTCGCGCAACAGCCCGACCTCGCCGTCGTCCGTGGCCGCGCGGTCGATCGCGACGGCAAGCCGGTCGAGGGCTGCGTGGTCGGCCTGTTCGAGCGGGGCGAGCGCTTCACGACGAAGGAACTGTTCGCGAAGCCGCTGGCGACGACGGACGCCGCCGGCCGCTACGAGCTGCGCGCGAAGAAGAACAGCTCCCAGGACGTCGTCGTCACGACGAAGGACCACCAGGTCTGCGTGCAGCACCTGCGGGCCGACGCGAGCGCCGAGCGCGTGCTGCCCGACGCGCTGATGCTGCCCGGCACGACGCTGCGCGGCCGCGTGCGCGACGCGGCGGGCAAGCCGATCGCCGGCGCGCTCGTGCGCGTCGAGGATCCGCTCGCGAGAGACTTCGGGGTGATGGCGTGGTTCGCGTCGCAGGCAGTCAGCGACGAGCGCGGCATCTTCGAGGTGCCGGGCGTGCCGCGCACCGGGCTGCTGGTCACGGCCAGCGCGCTCGGCTTCCCCGCCGTGTCGCGGTTCGCCGCGCACGACTCACCGCTCGACCTGACGCTGGTCGCGACCGGCGTCGTGCGCGGTCGCGTCGTCGGCGCCGACGGCAAGCCGGCCGCGAACGTCGAGGTCAACGCGATCACCGTCGAACAGCGTCCCGGGACGGAGCAGGTGGCTGCGGATGGCGACGGGAGCTTTCTGCTGACGGCGCCGCGCACGTTCCGGTTCCGCGTCTCCGCCTACGAACGGGTACCGCCGTATCGCAGTTTCACGAGCGGCCTGCTGAGCGGACCGGCGGACGACGTCGCCGTCACCGCCGTGGCAACGAAGGCCCGCGAGTCCTTCCAGGTGACGCTGCATTGCGTCGACGCTGCGACGAAGGCCAAGGTCGTGGACTTCCACGCGTCGTGGAGCTCGCTGGACTCTCGTTCGCTGGCCCAGTCTCTGATGTACCGCCACGATGTGCGCAAGCCGTATCACGACGAGGCCGTGTTCGACATCGTGCGCCCGGCCAACAACACGTCGCCCGGCACGATCATCGTCGACGCGCCGGGCCATGGCTTCGCGGTGGTCCCGATCCCTGAGAACCCCGTCGCACCGTTGGTCGCCGAGCTGCCCGCGGAGTGCGTGCTCGTCGGCCAGGTGATCGACGACGTCACCGGCAAGCCGGCGGCGGGATGCGCGGTGCGCGCGTTGCCGCACTGGGGCATCATCGGCCCCGGTCCGGACCCCTGGAAGACCGGTGTGATCACCGGCGCGAACGGACGCTATCGCATCGGTGGTCTCGCGGCGGGTGACTACGACGTGCAGGTCTACGACGTCGGACGACAGGCCTCGGAGAGTCGCCTCGTGAGCGTGTCTCCCGACCAGGAGACGTCGCTGGACCTGGCGGTGCCGGAGCCGCTGTTCTTCGAGTTCGAGTTGATCGGCGACGTTCCGCGCGGCTGCCTCGGCAGCATCATGTTCGCAGGCGTCGAGTATGTCTCGCCAGTCAGCATCATGCTGGAAGGACCGTTGCCGGCACTGCCGATCGTGCCGCTCGGCGCGCAGCGCTCTCACCGGCTCGGCCCGGCCGCGTGCGGGCAGCATTCTGTCCAACTACGGCTGCCGACCCGCGACCGCCTCGGCGCCGCGTTGACGATTCCGCTCGGCCAGGTCGAACGAGGAAAGCTGGCGAGCCTGGAGCTTCCCGATCTGCGTCAGGTGCTGCACACGGGCCGCGTGCACCTGCCGTCCGACGTGCCGGCCGAGCGCATCGCGGTGCTCGCCCACAAGACAGCGGCAGTGCGACCTGCTCGCGGCCGCAGAGCCGGTGCTCGTGCAGCAGTGCTCGATCCGTTCGGCGGCTTCAGACAGCCGTTCGCGGTCTGCCTCGCATCCAACGGCAGCTTCGTGATCGACCTGCCGCCGGGCAGCTACGCGCTGCAGCTCGTCGACCTCGAAACGAAGCTCGTGTTCCACACGGAGGAGCACGAGTGCACTCTGGAAGCCGAAGCCGGTGATCCGATCGAGATCACGCCTGCGATGCGCTGGCTGCAGATCGACCTCGTGCCGGCGGCGGCAGGCGCGCCGGTCGTGATCCAGGAGATCCAGGTCGAGGTGCCCGCGCCAAAGGACTCGCTGCCCGCGATGCTGGGCAAGCGGTACAACCGCGACGACCCACAGGTCTGCCACGTGAACTGGCGCGGCGACAGCACGCAGCTGCAATGGCTCGTGCCGCGGACCGGGCTGACCCTGCTACCAATCCAGGCCTTCCGGATGCTGTCGCCGTCGGACAACGGGTGTCTGGGCAAGGCCGTCGACCCCGCCGTCGTCGAAGCGGGCAAGGACGCCGTTCACGTGACGCTGAGGATCCCGGCGCCGCCCGACGACGCGATGATCGTCGCGCCACAGCCGAAGTGAGGTGCGTCTCGGCTCCCTTGCCGCGGCCCCGTGCGCTGCGCACGATGAACCCATGGTCGCTGCAGAGCAGGTTCGTGTGCCGGTCGAGTTCGCCGCGTGGCGCCGGTTCGCGCTCGACGACGCGCTGCTGCTGTTCGATCGCGACACGGGCTGGAACGCGCTGTGCGACGGCCCCGAGACAATGGGACTGCGCCAGCTGGCGCCGCGTGCTTTGCAGTTCGCGATCACGAACGTGTGCAACCTCGCGTGCACGTTCTGCTCGCGCGACACGACCGATGCGAGCGAATGGACCGTGGACTCGGCATTCGCATTCTTGCGCGACCTCGCGGCGGCAGGCGTGCTCGAGGTTGCGTTCGGGGGCGGCGAGCCGTTCGCGTTCCGCGGCTACGACGAGCTCGTGCGGCGGCTGCGCGCGGAGACGCCGCTCGCCGTGCACGCGACGACGAACGGACGCCTGCTCGACGACCGCCGCCTCGCCGCGGTGCGCGGCCAACACGGCCAGCTGCGGCTGTCGCTCTACGACGACGTCGATTGGCGCCAACAGGTGCGGCGCCTCGCGGCGTCCGGAGAACGCTTCGGCGTGAACCTGCTGCTGACGCCGCAACGGCTGCAGCGCATGGAGCTGCTGGTCTGTGAGCTCGTCGCGCTCGGTTGCGGCGACGTGCTGCTGCTGCGTTACAAGGGGCACGACGCGTCGCTGCACGTGGACGCCGCGGCGGCCGCGGACCTCGGACCGCGGGTCGCGTCGCTTGCGCGTGCATTGCGCGGCCGGGCGTCGATCAAGCTCGACGTGTGCTTTGGCGAATGGCTCGCGGCGGCGCCGCGCCTGTTCGCACGCGCTGACTGCGGCGCCGGACGTGACTTCGTCGTCGTGACGAGCGACCGCCGGCTGTCGCCGTGCAGCTTCCACGAAGCGAAGCTGCCGATCGCCTGCGCGGACGACGTGCTGCGTCTGTGGCAGCAACAGCGCGCAGCACTCGCGGCGCCGGCGCGCATCGTCGGCTGCGCGCGGCTCCCCGACCACGGCTTGCCGGCAGGTGCACGATGAGGATCCGGCTCTGGAACGCGTTCGCGAGCAACAACAGCGGCAGCTACACGATCGTCGGGACGTTTCACGACGCGGCGACGGCCAAGGCGGTCGCCGCGGAGCTGCAGTCGTTGTGCGACGCCGAATGCGAGTGGCAGCGGCGACAATGGAACCCCGCCTCGCGCGGCGGGCCGCGACCTGTCGCGAGTCTGGCGCGGCAGCTCGACCCGGACGCCAAGGACCTACCCGGCCCCGATGCCGACGACGACCAGTGGCCGGACCTGTCGTTCGCAGAGCCACCTCGAGTCACGCACACGTCGCATCAGGTCGTATTGCACGCGCCGTATACGGTGACGATGCCGCGCATGCTGGGTCAGTTGCTCTACCAGCGTGGTGGCCGCGTCGACGTCGAGCTCGACCACGCGCACGAACTCGTCGTCGTCGATCACCAGTTCTGGGCGGAGTGGAACGATCCCGACCGCGAACGCCGCCTGAACGGTGCCCTGGCGGCGCTGCTCGAGCCCGGCTCGCCGCTG
>DASRJH010000209.1:0-4452 GCA_035649575.1 Planctomycetota bacterium | reverse complement strand
CTGCCCCAACACACGGCAAAACCCAAAGGCCAAAAGACCCAACGGCTCACCGCGCACCTCGGACAGCAGCCTCGCTCACACACTTTCTCTTTCGAGGCCACCCAGAATGTCAAAGATCACGCACCGGGACCTAGGGGCCTCGAGTGCGAGGGGGGGCCGAAGGTAGCGACGACTCGCAGTTGGTCAAGGTGTCCGTGGCATTTCCGGCCGACCGTGAGTTGCGCTCAACTGCGGCAGGCGGCCAGCATCGCGACTTCGAGCGCCCCCGCGCCGCGCAGCAGCGCCGCACAGGTCCGGGCGGTCGCCCCCGAGGTGAAGACGTCGTCGACGAGCACCACGCGCCGCCCGCAGACCCGCCCGGGTCGAGCCACCGCGAACGCTCCTTCGACGTTGCGCTGCCGCGACAGCACGCGTGGATCGCCCTGCGGCAGGGTTGCCTGCAGCCGAGCCAGGACCCCGGGCATCACCTCGAGCCGGAGCCGGCTGCCCAACCCGCGGGCCAGCCATTGCGCTTGGTCGAAACCCCGCTCCCGCCGGCGGGATCCGTGCAGCGGCACCGGCACCAGCAGGGCGCGATGCCAGGCGCCATCAGCCGTCGCTCGCCAGGCTCCGGCCATCGCACGCACGAGCCAGGCTCCGGCTGCGGCGTTGGCGTCGAGTTTGAAACGCCGGACCAGTGAGCCGCCCGTGCCCACGAACCGGAACGGTGCGACGAGACGCGCGACCTGTTGCAGTTCGCGGTGGTCGCCACCACAAGATTCGCCGGCTGCCAGCACGGCCTCGCCACAGCGCGGACAACCGGGATCCGGGCGAACGTGCAGGTTCTGCTGGCAACAGCTGCACAGTCCGTCGCACGAAGCGCCGCAACCGGGGCAAGCCGGCGGCAAGGCAAGATCGAGCAGTCCACGCCACAGTTCGCGAGCCAACCGATGCCAGTGGCGCCGTCGGGAAAACACGCCCTAGTGGAACGGCGCGCCGCCATCCGTGCCATCTCATGCCAAATCGCCGCGAGTTGCTCCCTCAGCGATCAGGCCGCTCAGCGACCGGGCAGCGCGATGCGCCGGGCGCGATCGACCGGCGGATTCGCCTTCGGTTGCGACTGCACGCCGAGCGCCAGCCGCACCCGATGCACGTATTCCTCGACCGTCATGTCCTTTGCGTGGGGGACGCCGAGAGCCTCCCCGATCTCCTTCGTGAGTTGCATGTCGTCGGTGAACGACCACTCCTCGGTCTGGAAGAACTCACGCAGCAGTTTGCGGAACGCACGACGCGAGCTGTAGGCTCCGATCGCGAACACGGCGCCGGCGAACACGATGATCCCGGCACAGAACATCAGCGTGGTCAGCTCCATGTCCCACTTGGCCACGATCTGCAGCAGGAATCCGGTCGTCAGGAACAGGAACCCGATGATCACCTGCATATTGTTCAACGCCGTGTCGCGCACCTTGAGCAGGCTGCGGACACCCACGCCGAGGGCATCCTCCAAGGCCTTGCGCGGCTCGCGGAAGCGAATCGAGTTGGCCAGGAAGAAGACACCAACCACGTTGCAGGTGAGGCCGATGACCGCGAGTTCGGGGTTTTCCATTGGACGAGACGCCAGTGCCCGCGCTCCACGCAACCGCGGGCTGACCGTCCCGGAGCAATTGAGTAGCGCGCTTCGCAAGCGGACGCGGGCGGAATCCTAGCTGTTCGTCGCGCCGCGTTCCACCAGCCGGAAAAAGCGGGCGATGGGCCGACGCTTCCAGATGCCGGTGGAACCTGCACTTCGTGTCTCTACCATGTCCCGGCGCCGATGCGAGACCCACCCGCCATCGATCGAGCCATGGTTCAGAACCTGGCTGACCTTGCCCGCTTGCACCTTCCGGTCGAGCGGCAGGCCGCCCTGCTGCTGCGCCTGCAACGCATCGTCCTGGCTTTCGACACCTTGCGCCAGCTACCCACCGAACAGGCGCCGGCCAACCCGCCCGCCTTGCCGCCGCTCGGCCTGCGACCGGACGTAGCCGAGCAGGCACTGCCGCTCGCGCAGGTGTTTGCCAACACCCGGCACCACGCCGCTGCCGCGTTCGTGGTGCCGCGCGTAGTGGACGCATGACGGCGCTCTGGCAGATGCCGGCGGCAGCGATCGCCGCCGCGGTCCGGGCCGGTCACCTGACCGCGCGCGAGGTGGTGACGGCCTGCCTCGATCGGGTGCACCGCGTCGACCGCGGCCTGAACGCGATGCTCGGCAACAGGTCAGACGCTGCACTGGCTGCGGCCAGAGCACTCGACGAGGAGCGCCAGCGCGGGCAAGCCCTGGGATCGCTCGCCGGCGTGCCGATTGCATGGAAGGACAACCTCGTGCTCGAAGGCGAGCTGGCGACCGCCGGCAGCCGCATGCTCGAGGGCTTCCGTTCGCCCTATTCTGCCACGGTTCTGTCACGCCTGCAACGCGCCGGAGCCATCCTGATCGGGCGCACGAACATGGACGAGTTCGGCATGGGCAGCTCCACCGAGACCTCGGCCTACGGTCCAACGCGCAATCCGTTCGGACCTGACCTCGTGCCGGGCGGCAGCAGCGGCGGCAGCGCCGTCGCGGTCGCTGCGGACTTCTGTCCCCTCGCCCTGGGCAGCGACACGGGCGGCTCGGTGCGGCAGCCCGCCGCGATGTGCGGCGTCAGTGGTCTCAAGCCCACCTATGGTCGCGTGAGCCGCTACGGGCTCATCGCCTACGCGAGCTCGCTCGATTGTGTCGGGGCCCTGGCGCGCACCGCCGAAGACCTGGCATTGTGGCTCGACGCGACCGCGGGCGCCGACCCGGCCGACCCTACCACCGTGCCGGCCCAGGCGCCCGTCACTCCCCACCTCGCGAACCGGCGCGACCTCGCGGGACTGCGCATCGGGCTGCCGGCTGAGCTCAACGGACCGGGGCTCGACCCCGAAGTGGCATCCGCCATCGAGCGCGCCGTCTCACAGCTGCGCGAGCTCGGGGCCCAGATCGTCGAGTGCACGCTGCCGGCTGTCGCTCACGCGGTGCCGACCTACTACCTGCTCGCGACCGCGGAGGCCTCCTCGAACCTCGCACGCTACGACGGCGTGCGCTACGGCCTGCGCCGCGACGCCGTCTCCCGCTGCGAGCCCATGATGATGCAGAGCCGCAGCGCGGGCTTCGGCGACGAGGTCCAGCTGCGCATCCTGCTCGGCACGTTCGCGTTGTCGTTCGGCTACCACGACCAGTACTACGGCCAGGCCACCCGCGCGCGGGCGCTGCTGTGCTCGGAGTTCGCGCGTGCGTTCGCGAGCTGCGAACTGCTGCTCAGTCCGACCTCACCGGTGCCGGCCTTTCCGCTCGGCAGCCGCATCGACGATCCGCTGGCCATGTATCTCTGCGATGTGCTGACCGTGCCCGCGAGCCTCGCCGGCCTGCCCGCGTTGTCGCAGCCCTGCGGCTTCACGGCGGACGGCCGCCCGATCGGCATGCAGTGGGTGGCGCCGGCCCTGCGCGAGGACCTGCTGTTGCAGGTCGCCCACGTGTTCCAGGCGCACACCGACCACCACCTGCGGAGGCCGGTGCCGTGACGACGTTCACGACCGTCATCGGACTCGAGGTGCACGTGCAGCTCGCGACTGCGAGCAAGCTGTTCTCGCCGGCTCCTGCAGCCGCGCTCGGCGAACCGAACACGCGCGTGCATCCGATCGACCTCGGCCTGCCCGGCGTGCTGCCGCGTCCGAACGCCGCCGCCGTTGCGCTGGCCGTGCGCACAGCACTCGCGCTCGGCGGCAACGTCCAGGCGGTGTCGCGTTTCGCGCGCAAGAACTACTTCTACCCGGACCTGCCCAAGGGCTACCAGATCAGCCAGTACGAGGAGCCGGTCAGCCTCGGAGGCGCCGTGCCGCTCGGGGACGGCCGTCAGTGCCGGCTGCACCGCATCCACATCGAAGAGGACGCCGGCAAGCTCACGCACACGGACCTCGGCACGCTGGTCGACCTGAACCGCGCCGGCGTGCCGCTCGTCGAGATCGTGACCGAGCCGGACCTGCGCACCCCGGCCGACGCCCACGCCATGCTCGAGAGCCTGCGCGAGATCCTGCGTTTCTCGGGTGTCAGCGACTGCGACATGGAGCTCGGGTCGATGCGCTGCGATGCGAACATCTCGCTGATGCCGCAGGGCGCCACGACGTTCGGCACGAAGGTCGAGCTCAAGAACCTCAATTCGCTGAAGATGGTCCAGCGCGCGCTCGAGTACGAAGAACGCCGGCAGGCGGCCGTGCTCGCGGCGGGCGGGCGCATCCTGCCCGAGACCCGCGGCTGGAACGACGAGGCAGGCGAGTCGCGGTCGCAGCGCAGCAAGGAGTCGGCTCCCGACTACCGCTACTTCCCTGACCCCGATCTGCCGCCGCTCGTGCTCGAACCCGCATTCGTCGAGGCCCAGCGCAGAGCCCTCGGCGAACTGCCCGCCGCGCGGCGCGAGCGCT
>DASRJH010000208.1:0-12743 GCA_035649575.1 Planctomycetota bacterium | reverse complement strand
GGCGCGTTCGACATCTTGCGCAACCGGCTGGTGATCCACGGCGGCGAGGACTCGACCTCGTTCGTTCTCGGCGACACGTGGGAGTACGACGGCGCCACGTGGCAGCAGGTCACCTCGCCGACATCCCCGGGGCCGCGCTGGGCGGCGTCGATGGCCTTCGACGTCGCGACGGGAACGACGATCCTGTTCGGCGGCTCTGCACTGAGCGGCGGCACGCCGGTGGCCGAGACGTGGCGCTGGAACGGCACGACATGGACGCTGCTGCAGCCGGCGCAGTCCCCGCCCGCGTTGCTCGCCCACGCGATGGTGACCGACCTGCCCAACGGTCGCATCGTGCTGTTCGGCGGCCGCGACTCTTCCGCGGCCCAAACCGCGCAGACGTGGACGTTCGACGGCACGACGTGGAGCCAACTGGTCGGACCCCAACCACCGCCGCGATGCTGGCACGATCTCGCGCTCGACATGTCCACCGGCACCGTCCTGCTGTACGGCGGCTGGGACGGCATCGACCTCGGCGACACGTGGGAGCTCGCCGGGAACGCGTGGATCCAGCACTCGCCGGCGCACTCGCCAGGGGCGCGCCGCGGACACCGCATGGCGTGGATGATCTCGCTCGGCAAAGTCGTGCTGCACGGCACGGCGGCAGCCAACGACCAGAACGACACGTGGGCGTGGGACGGCTCGACCTGGCACCTGCTGCCGCTGACCCCTCCGTATCCCGTGCGCTTCAACGTCGTGCTGCAGACGGACTGGGTGGCCAGCCGCGTCGTGATGGCCGCGGGCCACGATGATGCCAACACGACGGGCACCGTCCGCACGCTCTCGATCACCGTTCCCGGCGCCTTCGTCCCGTCGGGCGCCGGCTGTCCCGGTCCGGCTGGCGCGCCGGAGCTGTCCGGCAGCGGCTTTCCGTGGGTCGGCGCCATGCCCTTCCTGCGCACGGCACCCGTGCCGCTGCTCGGCGTGTTCGTGCTCGGCGCGTCGAACACGATGTCCGGCGGCACGCCGCTGCCGCTGCCGCTCGACCCGATCGGGATGCCCGGGTGCACGCTGCAGGTCAGCCTCGACGTCCTCGTGACCGCCACGCCGACCGGCGGCGAGGCACAGTGCGGCGTCCCGATCCCGTTGTTGCCGTCGCTCGTCGGCTTCACGCTCCACGCCCAGGCGGGCTCGCTGGATCCGGGCGCCAACCCGCTCGGTCTGACGATCAGCAACGCGCTCGCCATGATGATCGGCGGCGTGTGAGGTCGGCGCGGCGCCCGGCTGAACTTCGCAAGTTCGGCCAATTGCCGGTTTCGCGCGCCAAGCTACCGTGGCGCGCGTGACGAAGACCCGCAGAACGCCGAGAACGCGCCCGCTGGCGGCCCGCGAACGCACTCGCGCGGACCACTGCCAGCGTGTGCTGCGCGTGCTCGTGCACATCGGCACGCGTCTCGACGCCGACCTGTCGCTGGCGCGCCTGTCGCGGCTCGCGCACCTGTCGCCGCACCACTTCCAGCGCGTGTTCGCGGCGGTCGCGGGCGAATCGTGCAAGCAACACGTGCACCGGCTCCGGCTCGAACGCGCCGCGCGCGAGCTGTGCTTGACGAGCCGCGACATCGCGGCGATCGCCGAGGACGCCGCGTATTGCGACGTGCCGTCGTTCTACCGCGCGTTCCGCGCGCACTTCGCCGTGTCGCCGGCGCGCTTCCGCGAACGCAGCAACGGCCGCAAGACGCACGTCGAACAACCCGCGTCGGTGCGCCGCTGGCAGGTGCGCACGGACCCCGACGGGCAGCTGTATTGCGTGCCGCACGCGGCCGGCGCGGCGCCGAACGATGCCGGTCCCGCGGCGCGCATCGTGCGGCTCGCGAAGCTGCGCATCGCGTTCGTGCGCCGCACGGGCCCCGTCGCCGCGCGAACGGTGGCAGCCGACCTCGCGCGCCTCGTCGCGTTCGCATCGCGGCGCAACCCCGTGACCGAACCGCTGCTCGTGCGTCTGCACCACGACGATCCCGCGTTGACTCCGGCGCGGTTGCGCCGCGTCGACCACGGCATCACGATCGGCCCGCGCCGCCGCGGCGAAGGCGACATCGGCATCCAGACGATCGGCGACTGCGAGATGCTCGCGGCCACTTGCGCCGGCGACGACGCGACCGTGCCAACCGTGCAGCGTTGGCTCGAGACCGACGCGTTGACCGCGAACGGCGGCGCGCCGCGACCGGGGCCCGTGCTCGAGGTCCTGCTCGACGCCGCGCACGAAGGCGCCGACGCCGGCGAGCTGCGCGACGTACTCGTCCCGATCGCGCCGCACCCAACCTCACATCCGTGGTATTGGCGCCGCCGCCCTGGCCTCCTCCCTGGGCGCAACGGCGCTGCCGTTCCGAACTCTTCCCGCTGACCCGAACCATCCCCATGAAGACCCGACCCATCCCTCCCGGTTTCCATTCGCTGACCCCCCACCTCGAACTGCGCGGCGCCGCGCGTGCGATCGACTTCTATAAGGCCGCGTTCGGCGCGCGCGAGATCTTCCGCAACGTCGGTCCCGACGGGCGGCTGATCATGCACGCGCAGCTGCAGATCGGCGATTCGATGCTGCTGCTGCACGACGAGTTCGCCGAGGCCGGCGGCGAGTCGCCGCACACGCTCGAAGGCTCGCCCGTGACGCTGCACCTGTATGTCGAGGACGCCGACGCCGTGTTCGCGCGCGCCGTCGCGGCCGGCGCGAAGGTCGAGATGCCGATCGCCGACATGTTCTGGGGCGATCGTTACGGGCAGGTCACCGACCCGTTCGGCCACCGCTGGTCGATCGGCACCAAGCTCGAAGAGCTGACGCCCGCGCAGATGCGCGAGCGGGCCGCGAAGTTCTTCCAACAACACTGACCCACCCGAGGACCACCATGATCCGCTGTCTCGCACTGTTCTCTCTCGTTGCCGCTGCCGCGCTGCCGACGGCGCCGCTCGTCCAGGACCCGGCCGCCGCGCCGGGTGCCGAACACACGCAGCTCGCGAAGCTCGCCGGCGACTGGACCGTGGTCACGACGTTCCGGTTCGGCCCCGGCGGCCCGGCGCAGGAGTTCCAGGGCAAAGCGCACGGCAAGGTGATCCTCGGCGGCCGCTTCGTGCAGTTCGACGAGACCGCCGTCGAGTTCGGCGCGCCGGTCGAGCGCCAGAGGACGTGGGGCTTCAACAATCAGTCGCGCAAATACGAGAGCACGTGGATGTACACGGGCTCGACCGCGGTCATGCGCCTCACGGGCGACGCGGCCGCGGACGGCAAGTTGATCGCAGGCAGTGCGACGTTCGCGGGCGACAAGGGCACAGCACAGGACTTCACGTGGACGCTGGCGTGTATCGACGACGACCACTTCTCGAGCACGCTCGTGGCGCCGGCGCACGGCCAGGGCCAAGCCGCGACGTTCCACGCCCTCTACACCCGCGCCGCCGCGAAGTGACCGCGCTATCCTCGCACCCCCTCTGATGCCGACTGATCCCCGCGTCGACTCCTACATCAAGAAGGCCGCCGAGTTCGCGCGGCCGATCCTCGTCGAGCTGCGTGCGCGCGTCCACGCGGCGTGCCCCGACGTCGAGGAGACGATCAAGTGGCGCATGCCGTCGTTCGAGTATCGCGGCCTGCTATGCGGCATGGCCGCGTTCAAGGCCCACTGTGCGTTCGGATTCTGGAAGGACGCGGTGCTGCGCAAGGAGAAGGAACACGCGGCGACGCTCGAACGCGCCGGCTGCGTGCGCCAGGTCGGCGACCTGCCACCGAAGGCGCCGTTCGCGAGGGCTCTGAAGCGCGCGATGCAACTGAACGCCGACGGCGTCGCATTGCCACGCAAGAAGCCGACCGAGCGCAAAGAGATCGTGATGCACCCCGAGTTCGCGAAGGCGCTCGCCGCGAGCAAGAAGGCGAAAGCCGTGTTCGCGGACTTCGCGCCGAGCTGCAAACGCGAGTATCTCGAGTGGATCGCGGACGCGAAGAAGGACGACACGCGCGCGCGTCGCATCGAGCAGGCGATCGAGTGGATCGCCGACGGCAAGAAGCGGAACTGGAAATACGAGAGCTGCTGAGGCGCGCAGGGGCACAGTGCCCAGGCAATGCGAGCCGGAACCGAGGCCCCGGACCGGCCATCCAAGGCGCCCGCGAGCACAACCTCTCGTGTCGATCGCTGGCGTTGTGGCAAGCAACGACAGCCGCAGGCTAGGATGCGGGAAGTGAAACTCGCGGCCATCTCCGAGCCAGACCTCGTGCCATATCCAAACGACGTGCGCTGAGGGTCGATGAGCGCCCCACGAGAAAACCCGGTCCCCACGCGCGCGGGAATCGCGACACGCGTCGAGGCTCTCGGCTATCGGTCCCTGCGCTATGTGGCACAGGATCTCGGTCCCTTCCATGTGCTGGTGGGACCAAATGCGGGCGGCAAGTCCACGTTCCTCGACGTACTGGCTCTTCTCGGCGACATCGTCCGGGTCGGTGCGCAAGGTGCGATCGAGGGAGAACCACGCCTCGGCATTCCCCATCGCGCCCCCGATGGCAAGCATCTGACCTGGTTGCGCCAAGGAGCACGGATCGAGCTCGTCGTCGAATTCAGCATCCCGGCCGACCGCCTGAGCCGTCTCAGGAACGGGGGGGAGAAAGCAAACGGCGAGAGATCCTGTCGGTACGAAGTCGCGCTGGACGTCGGAGCCCAACTCCAGATCGCGTCGGAAACGCTCTGGCTGCAACCAGTCCGCAAGCCTCAACAGGTGCAGCGCGACCTGTTCCCGAGCAGCCAGCCCGCGCCCGACAACATCGTCCATCTGGCGCGCAAACGCATGCAGGCGGGCTGGCGCAAGGTTCTCTGGCGAGGTGAAGAACCCGCGAACGTCACGTTCTCCTCGGAGACCGGAAACTGGAACAGCCCGTTCCGCATCGCCCAGGACAAGGCGGCGCTCGCGAGCCTGCCGGAGGACGAGACCAAGTTCCCGGTCGCCACCTGGTTCAGACAGGCGCTCGCCAACGGTGTGCAGCGCATCGCACTCTCTGCTGAAGGGATTCGACAGCCGTGTCCGCCCAGTCGCACGCGGGGACTACTGCCCGACGGATCCAACCTGCCGTTCGTCGTCAACCTGCTCGAGACCCAGCATCCCGACCGGCTCCGTGCCTGGGTCGCACACGTGCAGGAAGCGTTGCCCGACCTGAAGACGGTGAGCACGCGCGAACGTGAAGAAGACCGTCACCGCTACCTCGTGATCGGGTACACGAACGGGCTCGAGGCACCGTCGTGGCTGGTCTCCGATGGGACGTTGCGCCTCCTGGCACTGACACTGCTCGCGTACGTCCCGGAGCTGACGGGCACCTACCTGATCGAAGAACCCGAAAACGGCATCCATCCGCGCGCCGTCGAGACCGTGTTCCAGTCGTTGAGCTCGGTCTACGACGCCCAGGTCCTGCTGGCGACCCACTCGCCCGTCGTGCTCAGCATGGCGAACCTCGACCAAGTGCTGTGCTTCGCGCGCGCGAGCGACGGAGCCACGGACGTGGTGCCCGGCCGCATGCATCCCCGGCTGCGCGACTGGAAGGGCGACGTCGATCTCGGGTCGCTGCTGGCGAGTGGCGTTCTCTCATGATCGACCTCGTCTGCCTCGTGGCCGACAAGAACATGGAAGCGCTGGTTGGTGCGGTGCTACAGCGCCCTGAGTCGCTGGGTATCCGTCCAATCGTCCCGAAGCTCGTCGTGCATCCACATCGGGATCCGGGTTGCTACAAGGACTCGACCCGATTCGTGAGGATGTACCGTCAGGAGGCACTGCATGCCCTCGTGCTGCTCGACCGTGCGTGGGAGGGTGCGCCCGCCAAGCCGACGATCGAACTCGAGGCCGACGTCGACGGCGACCTGCGGCAGCTCGGCCCGGAATGGGCGAAGAGCATCGTCATCGATCCGGAAATCGAGGTCTGGCTGTTCCGTCGCACCCCGCGCCTCGACGAGGAGCTGGGCTGGAAGGAAAGGACACCTGGCCTGGCGGAGGAACTCGCAAAGGCGGGTCTCTGGCCGGCCGACGCGGAGAAGCCGGCGGACCCCAAGCGGGCAATCGAATGGGCTCTCCACCGAGTGAGCCGGCCGAGATCCTCATCGATCTATCGCAAGCTCGGTGCGACTCTCGGCATGAAGACCTGCACTGACTCGGCGTTCAACAGATTCCGCACGACGCTTCGGGCGTGGTTTCCGGCCGCCTAGGCCGCTGTGTTCAGCCAAGATCACTCGTCGAGCAGCCCCCGCAGCATGCCGTCGGAATCGGTGAATGCGTCGCGAGCACGAACTTCGCGACCTGGCCCGCTACGGCGACCAGACTGCGATCCCGACGCGACGAGGTCGTGCATGCGCACGAGCAGCGCCGACGCAAGGAGGGGACGAGGGCCGGGTCTGCAAGGCCGCAGCGCCTGCCGGCCGCGCTGACAACGGCTACTTCAGCACGAGCTTGCCGTCGGCGGGCACGAGGCCACTGCCGATCATCGCGCCGGTGCTCGCGTCGAACACTTCGATCGTCGCGGCCTCCGCGCCGACGGTCAGCTGAGCACCGTAGCGCATCGCGCCTTGCAACCGGTCGTCCACGAGCGGGCGGCCCGCGGTGTCGAGCACCCGGAACTGCACGCCTCCGACGCCCGCAGGCGACCTCCAGGTGACTTCGCGCGCCTGCTGCAACTCGATGCGATGGACCTCGTCCGCGCCGGTATCGACCTCGACCGCACGCGGCGCGAACTTGTCGGCCTGCGCGAACAGCCGCACCCGGCGGCGCGGCAGGTCGGCGATCGTGAACGTGCCGTCGAGTCCGGTCCAGCGCCGCGCGAGCCGCGGCGGCAGCAGCCAGCGGCCCTCGGCGTCGGCGACCAGCAGCGAGGCCTTCGGCAGCGGCTGCCCGTCCGGCCCGACGACCACGCCGCGCAACGTGCACGCCGGCTGCGACAACGTCACTTCCTGCCACGTGCCCTCGGCCTGCGCGGGCACCCCGACCACCGTGTAGCTCGGCACGTAGCCCTTCGCCTTCACGACGAGCCCGCAGTCCCTGCCGGCGAAGTGCAACGGCACCGGCAGCGCGCAGAACGCGTCGTTCGTCGTGCGCGCGACGAGTGCTTGCTCGTCGTTTCCCATGCCCGCCGGATCGACGACCGCGAGCTCGAGCTGCGGTGGAGTCGCCGCCGGTGGATCGAAACGCACACGCACCTGCAGCTCGATCGTCGCGCGCGGCAGCATCTCGATGGCGAGGCGTGTCGCCGCGAAGTCGAACGCCGGCACCTCGAACAGCTTCTCGGGGCCGTGCCAGATCGCGAGCACGACCGCCTTCGGATCGCTCACGGCGCCGCGCACGTGCCCGTCGGGGTCGACCTGCACGCGGTGCACGAGCCACGACGCGCTCTGCATCTCGGCGCGCCGCGCATAGCTGTGTTCCGACAACACACCTTCGAGGCGCTTTGGCTTCGCACCGATCGCCTCGCCGATGCGCGCGGCCGTCCACGGCTGGTCCGCGTGATCGACGAGCAGCACTGCGAAGCGCGGCAACGGCTCGAGCTCGACGTCGAGCTCGTGCGTGCGCTCGCCGGCCGCGACGTCGAACCCCGGTTGCGCCTTCGCGAAGCCGTCGGCCTCGACCAACGTACGGTACGCACCCGGCGGCAGCGGCGGCAGCGTGTAGGCGCCGTGCTCGTCGCCTTGCCGCCACGCGATCGGCATGCCGCTCTTCGCGGGCCACACCTGCACCGCGGCGCCCGCGATCGGACTGCGGTCGGCGCGGCTGCGCACGACGCCGCGCACGACCGGATCCTGCGGCAGCACGATCTCGAGCGGCTGCGTGCGATCCGCCGGCAGGTCGATGCCGCGGCAGCCGCGCTCGGGCGACCACGCGACGAGCAGATGCGGCGCCGGGTTCGGCGGCTCGGCGAGCGAGAACTCGCCGGTCGCGCCCGTGCGCTGCACTTGCGCGTTCGCTTCCTTGCGAACCTGCTGCTCGGTCGTGGCCCGATCCGCGTCCGACCGCACGAGGAACTCGTTCGTGTTCTGGAACCAATCGAGGCGCTTGTCGCCCAGGAACACTCCGACGTCGGCGAGCGGCTTCCCGCTCTCGTCGACGACGCGCCCCGTGATCCCCGGTGCTGCTGCCGCAGCGGCGCCGCCCCCTGCTGTAGCACTCGGCACCTCGGTGCGCGCCGTATCGGGCGGCGGCGTCGCGGGAGCCGGTTCACGCGCTGCAGTCTCGACCCTAGAAGGCTGCGCCTCCGGACGTTTCGGCTGGTCCCCACTGGCGGGCGCACCGGACAGTTGGTCGAGACTGACGGCCAGCGTCGCGGCGAGCGCGATGCCGACCACGGCGATCATCGTCTTCTTCATCAGCAGCACTCCTCCTACCGCAGCCGTCGTCGCCGCGACGCCAGTCGTGGTCGCGACCGACGCGGCGGCAGCAGCATGAGCGTTCGCGTGCACGAGCACCGTCGCGCGCACCGACTCGAGCGACGGCGCGCTCCAGACGGCGAATGCGGGCACGTGCAATCCTTGCGGCAGCGCGCGGCGCAGCAGGTCGAGGCCACGCTGCAGCCGGCTCTTGACCGTCGCCGGCGGCGCGCCGAGCGCGTGCGCGATCGCGGCCGGCTCGAGGCCGTGCACGAGCCGCATCACGAGCACCTGCCGGTAATGGCGCGGCATGCCCTGCAGCGCGCTGCCGAGCGCCTGCGCGAACTCGTGGCGTTCGGCTTCGTCGTGCGGATCCGCCTCGCCTGCCGGCAGCGGCGCGCGCGCCGGGTCGATCACGCGGCGCCCCTTCTCGCGCTCGCGCAGCGCGAGGTTCGCGAGGATCCCGACGAGCCACGGCAGCAGCGGCCGCGTCGCGTCCCACCGCGCGCCGTCGGTGATCGCCTGCAGGAACGCCGCCTGCACGAGGTCCTCGGCGGCAGAGCGCCCCGCGACGTGCGCGGCGACGATCAGCAGCTCCGGCGCGAGGACGTCGAACACGCGCCCGAGCGCGTGCACGTCGGCCCGTTCGCGCCAGCGCACGAAGTCCTGCTCAGGGGTTACCGGCCGAGGAGTGGTCACGCACTGCATCTTCCGCCGGGCGCGCGGTGCGGATGCAGGAAATGGCGTCGACGCGTCCGCCGCGGCCTTTTCGGCCAATGCGGCACGAACGGCTGCCGAACTCCTTCGCCGGCGGCAGGCCGCCCCCCCGTCCCCGTGCGTCCAGTCGGCGTCACCGGCGACGAGCGTGCGCGCGAGCTCACGCAGCGAGTGCGCGTGCTGCTCCAGCGCGGTAACGACGGGATCGGTCGTCGCCGTCATGTTCCCACGGCGGCGACCCGGGATGACGCGATCCGCTGCTTCGGCGGGCAGGAAAGCCAGTCCGGCAGCGGCGACAGCCAGGCCGATTGAATTGTCCGCCGCACTTGTTTCGATGTGAGGACTGCAATGAACTGGCTGAAGCACCTGTTCCGGCACGGACCGTCGTCGAAGACCGTCGCGGATCCGAACCAGGATCTCGTCACGACTGCCACGCACTCCGTCGTGCTGAGACTCGACCCGACGAAGCTCGATGACCCAGATCTCGAGGTCCGATGGGAGATCGAGAAGCTGCTGAAGAACATCCAGCCGGCGCTGCCGTTCTTCGACGATGGTTATGGATTCGCGAGGAGCTCGGACGCGATGTTCCTCACGTATGCGACGTCCGACCCACAGCGATTCGTCGACGCGCTGATCGGCATCTGCGAACGCGAGCATGTCTGCGGCAATCGGCTGGGCCGTGCAGCGATGATCGGTCTTGCCGAGGAACCAGAGCTGACCGACGCCGGCGATGGGTTCGACCAGTTTCGGATCGTGTATCCGGCGGCCGACCGCGGCAAGCAGCTGCCGGATTGAGGTTGACCGCCGCGATTCCGAGCTGCGGCGCACTCAGTCGGACGGGTTCCACCACACGTCGCCCTTGCCGGCGATCGCGCTCGAGGCGCGTTCGCGTGTCACGGCGAGCTCGGCCTCTTCCATCGGCGAGAACGCGGACGCCGCCGCCCACGCAGCGTCCTGCTCCGCGGGCGTGCTGAGCCCGAGCAGCGCGACGTCGGGATCGATCGTCAGCGTGTAACGCACGCATTCGCCAACGCCGAGCCGCGGCAGCGGCGCGGCGACCGCGCGCGTCGCGAGCGGCCGCTGGTAGCCCTCGGTGTCGCCGAGCAGCTTGCCGGCGCCGAACGTCTTGAAGCACACGGTGCCGACGCCGCGCGCCCGCGCGAGCGGCAACACGACACGTTCGTAGCGCGCGTCGGCGAACGGACCGATCGGAAACATCACGACGTCGCAGACGCCGGCGTGCAGCGCCTTCGCGAGCACGTCGGGGTGGTGGCTGCTGATGCCGCGGAAGCGCACGCGGCCGCGGCGCACCTCGTTCGCGAGTTGCTCGAAGCCGCCGTGCGGCGCGAGCAGGCGGTCGAGGTCGGCCAGCGTCGAGCACGCGTGGAACACGAACAGGTCGACGTGCGAGAGACGCAACCGCGCGAGGCTCTGGTCGATCTGCGGCGCGACCGGCGCGTGCAGGTGATCGATCTTGTCGATCACGAACACGCTGTCGCCGCGCCCGCGCACGGCCTTGCCGACGATCTCCTCGCTGAGCCCGTCCTCGTAGTTCGGCGCCGTGTCGACGACGTTGACGCCGGCGTCGAGCGCGCGGGTCAGCGTCGCGACGCATTGCGCGACCGGCAGCGAACGGTCCGCGACGTCGCCTGCGCCGAGCTGCGTCGCGCGGAAGCCGGTGTCGCCGAGCGCTCGCGACGGGACGAACATCACTTCGCCGGCAGCTGCAGGTCGAACGTGTGCGTCTTGCCGGCCTCGACGTCGAACGGCTCGGCCGCGCGACCCGACTCGTGTCGTTCACCGGGCGCGTCGAGCAGCTGCAGGTGGGCGCAGCCGCGCAGCACGCCGCGCACGACGACGGCATCGTGGACCTCGATGCGAAGTGCGCGCGTGCCACGGCGCGCGAACGCGACGCCGCGGCAGGTGCCTTCGCCGGTCGCTTGCACCTGCAACCACTCGAGCTGCGGCGCCTTCATGCGGAAGCAACCTTCGCCATCGGCGATCGTCTGCGCGACCGGCTCCGCGGGCGGCGGCTGGGTCGCGATCCAGACCTTCGCCGCGGGAACGCCTTCACCACGCAGGTCGACGACGCGGCCTTCGAGCACGGGCGTCTCCGGCGCTGCCGGTTGCTGTTGTGCGGCACCGAGCGGAGACAGCTCGAGCGCGAGGCACGCGACACGGAACGAGAACGGCACGACTCTGCTCATCCGCTTACAGTAGCGTGAGGCCGCGCCCCAGAGGCCCTGCTGCCCGCGCGTTACTTCTCGAACTCTGGTGGCAGGCGCAGGTCGAGGGTCGTCGTCTGGTTCGCGACGATCGTCGCCGTGCCGATCGGGACCCAGAACGCGTCGATGCGCTGGCCCACCTCCCGCTGCGCGGTCTCGGACAGCAGGCGTCTCGGCAGCACGTGGAGCGCGACGTTCTCGGCGGGCAGCGGGCTTTCGATCATGCCGTTCGCGTCGGTTGTCGGCAGCAAGTTGCGATTACGGAGACGGTCGTCGCGGTCTGGCACGACTACAACAATGCGATCCCCGGCAGCGGCGTCACGAGATTCGAACAGGTCGGCGGCATCGCCTACGTGACGTGGAGCAACGTGTTCAGCTACGGCACGACCCCCGTCACCGGAGACACGTTCCAGTTCCAGTTCGATGTGGCGACTGGCAACATCACGCTCGTGTTCGGCGTGATGACACCCGACGGCAACGACTACCTGGTCGGCTACTCGAAGGGTGGTCTTTCACCGATCCCGACGCCCAAGGACCTGTCCACGACGCCGCTCACCTTCAGCGTCGAGGACGTCGGCTTCGGGCTCGCGCTCACGAGCAACGGCCTGCCGTCGCTCGGCAACGGCTCGTTCGGTTTCACCACGTCGAACGTGCCGAACCTCGTCCCCGTCGGTTTCGTGCTCTACGGAACGGCGTCGGTGCCGGGCATCGACCTCGGCTTCCTCGGTGCTCCGAACTGCCGTGCCTACACGACCGCCGACCTCGGCGCATACACGTTCCCGGTGACTTTGCCAGCCGGCACGGGCTCGCTGGGGCTGCCGATTCCCAACAATCCGGCTCTCACCGGCCTCTCCCTCACGGCGCAGTCGATGGCATTCTCACTCGCGACGCCGCTGAACCTGATCACGTCGAACGGCACGCAGTTCACGATCGGCAACTGACGCAGCCCGGGAGAGTCGCCATGGCGGCGCGGCACACATGCGCCCCGCCGCCACTGCCCGCGCGAGAGCCCCACGCCCGCAGCCAGCGACGGCGGAACGGTTCCACTATGCTGGCCGCATGGCCACGCGCTCGCTCGTGCTCTCCCTGCTGCTGGCGCCGGTGTATGCGCAGTCCCAGGCACCTCCCCGGCATCTGACGTCGCCGGCCGTCGTGCCGATCCACCAGCTACCGGCCGACGGTGCTCTCGGCGGCGGCACCTGGGCGGCCGGCGCGGACTACAAGGTGCGCTTTCACGGCGGCATGCAGTTCGTGCCGTATCTCGGCGCCGTGTATCCGCACAACCAGCCGTTCGGCTGGCGCACCGAGGTGATCACGATCGGGGGACGCGCGCTGCCGCTCGCGGCAAAGGACGGACGCGCCGTCGCACCTACACGCTACGAGTACGACCTCGGTGCTGCCACAGAGGGCTACGAGGTGTGCGCTCGCGGTCTCGAGCAGACGTTCACGTTCGCGG
>DASRJH010000207.1:0-5338 GCA_035649575.1 Planctomycetota bacterium | reverse complement strand
CGGCCTTCTCACCGCATTCGCGAGCAACTAGCATCGCGCTCGCCTTTGGGCAGAGCACCCGGCAAGGATCGTCATGACCTCACGCATCCGTTCGTGCATTCACTCTCGCGCGCAGCTCGCTGTTTGCCGCTGGCCACAAGCCTGCGCCGCGGCCCTCGCGGTTCTGCTTCATTCGCCGGGCCTGGCCCAGAGACAGGAGTCGCCGCCGATCGAGATCCCCTGGAACGATGCGCTGCCGCCCGGCACCGCGGCGCATGTGACTCGCAGCCTCGCGGAGTCGCCGCGCCACGGCGAATGGGTCGACATCGCGATGCAGGGCGTCAAGCTCTACACGTGGGTCGTCTACCCCGAACGCCAGGACAAAGCCGGCGTCGTGCTCGTGATCCACGACATCCGCGGCATGAGCGATTGGATCCGCGCGGTCGGCGATCAGCTCGCGCAGGACGGCTTCATCGCGATCGTCCCGGACTTCCTGTCGGGCAAGGGCCCGGACGGCGGCGGCACCGCGTCGCTCGGCGAACAGGTCGGGCAGACGATCCGGAAGCTCACGGCCGAAGAAGTGAAGACGCGCCTCGACGCGGCGATGGAGCACGGCAAGGGGCTGCCGGCTGCGAACGGCAAGACCGCAGTGGTCGGGTTCTGCTGGGGCGGCACGCAGAGCTTCGGCTATGCGCTCGCGCAGCCGAAGCTCGAAGCCGCGGTCGTCTACTACGGCAACGTGCCGGGCTCGACCGCGACGGCGGTCCCGGCCGAGGAGATCGCGCGCATCGGCGCGCCGGTGCTGGGGCTCTACGGCGGCAACGACGCGCGCATCAATGCGACCCTGCCCCCGACGATCGCCGCGATGTTGCAGCACAACAAGACCTACGAGTTCCACACGTTCGAAGGCGCGGGGCATGGGTTCCTGCACCGCCAGGACGGAGCCGGCGGCGCGAACCTCGCGGCCGCGACGTACGCCTGGCCGTTGACGCTCTCGTTCCTGCGGCGGCATCTCGAAGTCGCCAGGATCGAAGGCCCGAAGAAGTAGAGCGGGGTGTATGCGTGAGATGCAGCTCGTGTTCGCCGCAGCGCTGTGCACGCTGTCGGTGCCTGCCCAAGAACCAACGCCACCGGTCGCGTTCGATCTCGATGCCGAGTTCGCGGCCGCGCAGTCGGTCGAGCACGACGTAGAGGATTAGGCAGTCGACATGATGCTCGCCTGCATCATGTTCATGCACTGGCACGAGAATGACGGCGGCTACCAGATCTGCTGTCGCGGTTGTCCCTCGCTCCGCACTTCCCACCGACCCGATACCGGCTTCGGCGTCGAGAGCGAACGCGGCTGGCCATGCGCCAGACGCTTGTGCAGTGCATCTACCATCGGCCAGTAGCGCATGATCGTGCCGGCGGCTGTGAGCAGCAGCGAGGACTTGGCCTTGCGCATGGTCTTGCGGTGCAGTGCCACGAGGTCCGGAACGAAAGCGGGCCCGATCACGTAGCTCGTGGCCTCCAGGTCGGCGATGCGGCCCTTCGTGTCGAAGTCGATGACGAACACTGCGTCGTCGAGCACCTTGGACTTCCCCGCTTCGGCCTCCATGGGCCACAGGAATCGCAGAGTCGCCGAGATCACCGATGGCACTCCACGCAGGTCGTAATGCAGTTGGAATGTCAGGCTGCCCTCGGGCACGTTGTCCTCTGGAATCGACTCGAGTTGGAGCGAGTAGATCGCGAAGCGACCACGCGGCACCGGGAATGCTGGTTGAGTTGTCATCGGTCGATCGGAAGGAACGTGACGATCAGGATGCTACCAGGGGTGAGATCGGTCTGGGCGACCTCGACGATGAACACGACGCGGCAGGTTCGTGCTCGCCCGAGGATGGGCAGACGCAGTGTCCGCACGTAGCGGCCCTCGCCCCCCGTGGCCCCATAACTCACGGTCGAGATGGCGTCAGGGACCCCGGCGTTGGGTTGACGGATCCCGCTGCAGATGGACTCGAAGGGCATGCCAGCGTCGATCGCTTCGATGAAGACGCGTTCCTGCTCGTCCTCGGACATGCACTCGAACTGTTCCGCCTTGACCGCGGGCAGTCGCGGGAGCAGCCGTCGCAGGCGCTCGATCATCCGGCCCATCGCGTGTCCCGAGAATACAACCCCCACCTCGGGCCCGGTTGGACCAAAGAACCACGGCTGTCTCCTGTGTTTCGCCATCGCACTCACCCGTGTGCAAACCGGGGGAATGGTGTGCACGGAATTCCGCGCCGGATTCGGGATGGGCCCGCCGAAACCTCTGCGAGACCACGCTGCGGCGAGAACTGGTGGCCTTGAAGCGGAATCTGGGCCAGGCGTTCGCGATCGGTTTCCCCTCCAGCCCCGCGCTGGTCCTCTCCCGAGCTTTGGTCACGCCAACAGCGCGCGCACCACGGTTCCGCCGACGTCGGTCAGCCGATAGTCGCGGCCCTGGAAGCGGTGCGTCAACCGTTCGTGATCGAGACCGAGCAGATGCAGCACCGTCGCGTGCAGGTCGTTCACGTGCACGGGGTGCTCGACGATGTGGTAGCCGAGGTCGTCCGTGGAACCGAGCGTCATGCCCTGCCGGATTCCAGCGCCGGCGAGCCAGATCGTGAATGCCTTGCCGTGATGGTCGCGGCCGAGGAACTTAGGATCGCGCACTTCCTGCATCGGCGTGCGCCCGAACTCGCCGCCCCACACGACGAGCGTCTCGTCGAGCAACCCGCGGCGCTCGAGATCGAGCACGAGTGCTACCGCGGCGCGGTCGGTCTGCCGGCACATGTTCGGCAGGCCATGCAGCAAGTCATCGCTCGCGTCGCTGCCGTGGTGGTCCCAACCGCGGTGATGCAGTTGCACGAAGCGCACGCCGCGCTCGACGAGCCGCCGCGCCAGCAGGCAGTTGTTCGCGAACGAGTTCACGCCGGGCTCGGTGCCGTAGAGCGCGTGCACTTCCGCGGGCTCGCTTTGCACGTCGACGAGCTCCGGCACGCTGGCCTGCATGCGGAATGCGAGCTCGTATGCATCGATGCGAGAAGCGATCTCGGGGTCGCCGAGCGCGAGCAGACGCCGCCGGTTGAGACCGTTCACGAGCTCGATCGTGCGCGCCCGCGCGGCGCGGTCGACGCCTTCGGGGTCGCGCACGCAGGGCACCGGATCGCCCTTCGTGCGCAGCTCGACCCCCTGGTGCGTCGCGGGCAGGAAGCCGCTCGACCACAACGAGGATCCGGCGCCCGGATCGATCTTGCCCGACACGAGCACGACGAAGCCCGGCAGGTCGTGGCCGTCGCTGCCGAGGCCGTAGTGCACCCAGGAGCCGCAGGTCGGCCGCCCGACGACCGCGTGGCCCGTGTTCATGAACACCTGCGCGGGTCCGTGGTTGAACTGCTCGGTGTGCATCGACTTCACGAACGCGATCTTGTCGACGATCAGAGCAAGGTGCGGCATCAGCTCGGAGACCGGGGCGCCGCATTGCCCGCGTTGCGCGAACGTGTAGGGCGTGGCGAGCAGCGACGGCGTGCCCTTCAAGAACGCGAAGCGCTGGCCCGCGATCAGCTCCGCGGGCACCGGCTTGCCGTCGTGGCGCTGCAGCGCGGGCTTCGGCTCGAACAGATCGAGTTGCGACGGCGCTCCAGCCATGCTGAGCCAGATCACGCTCTTGGCGCGCGGCGCGAAGTGCGGGCCCTGGCGTGACTCGCCGCCGAGCAGCGAGTGCAGCGCGATCGGACCGAGGCCCATCTGGGCCAGGACCTGGCGGCGGGTCGGCGGCAGCGGGAGGGCGGTCATCGCGTCAACGCCTCGTCGAGGTTCAGCAGCGCGTTCGCGGCCAGCGTCCAGCGTTGGGCCTCGGCCTCCGCGTGCAGTGCTGTGACCAGCAGGTCGAGCTCGGCGGCGTCGGGATGGCGCGAGGTGCAGAGGCGAAACCCGAACGCGAGGCGGCTGCGGTCGTCGCCGGGCGCCTTGGCCATGCGCTCGCCGAGCGCCTTCGCGGCAGCCCACGCGGCGGGATCGTTGAGCGCGCAGAGCGCCTGCAGCGGCGTGTTCGTGCGCTGGCGCAGCACGGTGCACTGCTCGCGCGTCGGCGCGTCGAACACCGCGAACTGCACGAACGTCGCCGTGCGGCGCCAGAACGTGTAGACGCCGCGGCGGTGTCGCGCGTCGCCGGCGCTCGGCTTCCACCGCATGTCGGCCTTGTTCGTCGGGATCACGCCGCTCGTGTCGGCTTGCAGCGGGAACACGCCTGGTCCGCCGATCGCAGGCGAGAGCAGGCCGCTCGTCGCGAGTTGCAGGTCGCGCACGTGCTCGGCCGGCAGGCGGAACCGCGCGCCGCGCGCGAGCCAGCGGTTCTGCGGATCGCGTTCGCGTTCGGCGTCGGGGACGGCGCACTGCCGGCGATAGGTCTCTGACAGCACGATCGTGCGCAGCAGCGCCTTCTGCGACCAGCCGAGCCGCAGGAACTCGGTCGCGAGCCAATCGAGCAGCTCGGGTTGGTCCACGGGCGGCGCCTGCGTGCCGAAGTCCTCGGGTGTTGCGACGAGCGGCCGCCCGAACAAGAGGCCCCAGAGCCGGTTCACATGCACGCGAGCGACGAGCGGGTGGTCGGGCTGCATGAGCCAGCGCGCAAGGCCGAGGCGGTTCTTCGGCGCGCCGGCGGGCCACGCGGGGCCGAGCGCCTGCGGCACGCCGGCATCGACCGTTTCGCCGCGCGCGTCGTAGGAGCCGCGCACACGCAGCGTCGTGCTCGCGGGGACCGTCGCGGACTCGGCGAGGACCAGCGTGCTGTCGACCGCGAACGCTTTCGCCTCCTTCTTCGCGGCGGCGATCGCGTTCGCTGGCGCCTTGTTCGCCTCGAGCTCCGCGACGCGGTCCTGCAACTGCTGCCGCTTGCGTGTCTGCTCGGGTGTCGGCAGCTCGAGCGTGATCTCCTGCGCGGGCTCGAAGAACGCGACCATCGCGTAGAAGTCGCGCTGCGAGATCGGGTCGTACTTGTGGTCGTGGCACTGCGCGCAATGGAAGGTGCTGCCGAGCCACACGGTCGCCGTCGTGGTGGCGCGGTCGAGCAGACGTTCCCAGCGCGCTTCCGCGGCGTCGACGCCACCTTCGTCGTTGAGCATGGTGTTGCGGTGGAAGCCCGTCGCGATGCGGCCTTCGTCGCCCGCGTCGGGCAGCAAGTCGCCCGCGAGCTGCAGCTCGCTGAAGCGATCGAACGGCAGGTCGCGGTTGAACGCGTCGATGACCCAGTCGCGATACTTCCACATCGCGCGCGGCGAGTCGAAGTTGAAGCCGTCGGTGTCGGCGTAGCGCGCGAGGTCGAGCCACGGCGTGGCCCAGCGTTCGCCGTAGTGCGGCGACG
>DASRJH010000206.1:0-6561 GCA_035649575.1 Planctomycetota bacterium | reverse complement strand
TCGAGAACAGCCGCGACCTCAACCACGTCATCGCCTGCCTCAAGGACTCGGCCGACGCGTGGAACAACCACGCTTTCCTCTGCCGCGAGACCGGGCGCTTTCCCGAAGCGTGGAGCTCCTACCAGAACGCGCTCGAGAAGGAACCCGACTCACCGCAGCTGCTGAACGACGCAGCCGTGATCCTGCAGTATCACATGACGTCGCCCGAGAACGTGCAGAAGGCGCGCGGCATGTACGAACGCGCGGTCAAGCTCGCCGACAAGATGCTCGCCGATGCGAGCATCACGGGCGCCGCGCGCGATCGGATCGCGCAGGCAAAGACCGATGCGACCGCGAACCTCGCAGCACTGCCGCGCTGAGAAGCGCCTGCGTCGCCGTCACTCCGCGGCTTCGGGCAACAGGCGGCGCCCGAGGTTGCCGTAGTTGCGATACTCGGTGATGTCCGGCGGCCCGGCCGCGTAGCGCCACAGCAGACGCGTCTGGTCGTGGGCCGGGATCGCGATCAAAGAGCTCGACACCGTGCCATACTCGTCGCCGCGCTTGCAGATCGCGTGGCGGCCTTCGCCGCCGCGATCCTTGAGCACCGGCAGCAGTGCATCGAGACGCTGCTCGACTTCGCGCATCGGACCGAGTGCTTGCGCAATGCCGTGGACCTGCAGCACGCCGGGTCCGTGTTCGTTGGTCACGACGAGCAGCGGGTCGCTCCACTCGATCACGCGCACCTGGCCGCGCGCATGGTGAAGCACCACCGTGCGGCGGCCGTTGCACAGCACGAGCTGGAAACCGGCGTGCGCGTGTTCCCTCACGCGTGCCTGCACCGCGGCGATGCCGTCGTCGAAGTCCGCCTGGTCGAGCGCCAGATGGGGCAGATGGCCGCGCGAGGGCGCATCGGGCACCGGTGGCACGCCGGCGATGTTCGTGATGCCGGCGAGCCAGCCGCGCTCGTCGACCGCGAGCCAGGTGCCACCAGCCGCGCGATCGCGCGGCGACAACACGCGCCGGCGTTGCCCGACCCACAACCCCGGCGGCGAGGCCTTGCGGTCCGTGCGTTCGTCGCGATTGCCCGCGACCACGATCGGATGGTCGTCGTCGTAGCCCCGCAACACGATCAGGATGCACATGTGTCCATGCCCGGGCTGACCCGCGCGGTTCCCAGCGTAGGACCTCGACCAGAGATCGCCAACTCGTAGCCGCCGCGCGCCGCGTGAGGGATTCCCGGATTCCCTGCGCAATGTGCAGGTCGCCACTCCACCTAGGTCATGGATCACGCGCTGCACACCTGGTCGATCGCACTCTGTCTCGGCGTGGGTTTGTCTGGCCAGGAGCCTGCCGCCGGTCTGCAGCTCCATGGGGCCGAGCCGCGGCTGGCCACTTTGCTCGCGGTCTGCACCACGTCGTTGCGCGCCCAACCAGCTGCGGCGAACGGCATGGAGGCCGCGTTCACGGCGCTCGGGCAGCTGCGGCTCGGCGATCCGACGGCCGCGCGCGACACGCTCGCGGCGGCATGGTCGAACGCTCGCGGCGACGATGCGGCAGCCCTGCCACGCGACGACCTCGCGTGGTACGTCGTCGCGCACTACTGGTATCTGCGCGCGTGCCGCGACCCCGGGCCGATGACGAGCCACTGGCCCGAACTGCAGGGCGCCCTGCGGCGGGCCGAAGCCGCGTCTCGGACGACGTTCGTGCAGGAAGCCATGTTCGTGCACGGCATGTTCTGCCTCGGGGGGATGCTCGACACGCGCGATCGCATCGAGACCCCGACGCGGTGGCAGAAGACACAGCCTTCGCCGCGCCCCGGTGCGCCGTGGACCCAGAGGGCCATCGAGCGGATCTGCGAGCTCGAAGCCTCGACGTGGCAGCCCGGTCGCGGCCACTTCCGTCCGCACCTGACCGCGGGGGCGATCGTGCTGCCCGAGCCCGCCGATCTCTCCGTGCTCGTGCCCGCCGCAGCCGGCCTGCTGATCGCGACCCAGGATCGCCTGCTGCGGCACCTGCGCACAGTGGTCGGGGAAGGCCCGGCCGCGACGAGGGCCGCGAGCGCCACCGCGGCGCCGTTCCTGCCGTTCGGCAAGGCGTTCGAGCTCTCGGCAGCAACGCAGGTCGAGGACGAGGCGGCTCGCACGCGTTGCTGGAATGCGATCCTGGAGGCGCTCGATCCGGAGCGCCTGCCCGCTGCGCATGCCGGCGCGTTGATCGACGCCGCGCTGTTCGCCGTCACGGGTCTGCGTCTGGCGACCGGAGCGGGAGTCGACGAGGACGTCGTGCGCATGCGCCCCTGGTTGCCACCGCACCACGATCACCTGCGACTGCGCGGTCTGTCGGTCGACGGCGCGAGCCTCGACCTCGAACTGTCGCTGCGCACGTGCCCGTTCTGCCGCGACGAAGCCGATGAACCCGCCCTCGCCGACCTCCCGGCCGCGGCGCCGAGGCTGCGCGTCCGGCTCGCTCTCGTCGCGACACCGGGAGACGGCGCTCGCAGCGTGGTCCTACAGGGCGCGGGCACGCAGTATCTCGCCGAACTGCGGCCCGGCGCGGTCCTCGAGCGGTCGCTACCGCGGTTGTGGCGAGAAGCGCAGCACGAGGCGCGATCGCGGTAGCGCGCGCCGTTCCGCGTCGGCTTTGTCCCTGGACAGAGGCACGGCCGCCTCGGGTGCGTTCTTCCTTTGCAGCGTCGACTCCCTGGTCTCACCCGCCGTCAACTGCATGCCGCTCGCGCTCGCAAAGACCGAGAGCTGGCGGAGCACGAGTTCGAGGTCCTCCTTGCTGCCCTCGACGAGCCAACCGCGCTCCACGGGCGCTACGCCGTCCTTGCCACCCGCACCAGCACGGCTGCGTTCCTTCAACGCCTCACCGAGTTCCTTTGCCTCGGTCTCCCTGCGCTCTGTGCCGGTGGCAAACGTGGCCACATCGGGAAGTGGCGTGAACTGCAACCCGCCGGAGGACCAGGCGCCACCGGCATTGTCGGCGCCCGCAGCCACGGTCATCTGACGCTTGAAGAAGTCGTCGAGTTGCTGCGGCAGTTCCGTGGTCGCTGCAGCCTTGCGCATCCCGATGCTTTGACCCTGTGCTCCGGCGGCCGGAGCATCTGCCCCCGGGCCCTGCCTGCCCGCCCCGCCCGTGCTCGGGCCGGGGGGGACCGGCTGCCGATCCTGGAGTCTGGACTCGGCGGCCAACGCGCCGCCTCGCACGACGACGACGGGAAGCTGCTCGCCCCACGCACCGGCGGTGACGAGGTCCTGCTCCGCCGGAGCGGCAGCTGGCTTTGCGCCCGCATCCCCTGCCGGCGCCACGGGGTCGCTGGCTGGTTGCACCTTGGGCACGGGCACCCCAGGTTTCTCCTGGACGGCGGCACCCACGTGTGCGGGGTCGGTCCCTTCGGCCGGCGCGGGCTCACGCGCCGGCGGCGCCGGCGTGGACGGCGCTGGCTGCGCCGGCGCTGGCGGGTTCGTGCTCTGGGTCGCCGCTCGCTCTTCGGCCGCGGCCTTCTCGAGTTGTTCGCGAACCGCGCGCTCGTCCTGCGCCAGCGCCCCGACCTCGGCTTGCTTGCGCAGATCGTCGCTGGCGCTCCGCTTCTCTCCCTCCGCCTTCACCTCGGTCTTCGCCGCATCGAGCGCAGCCGTGGTGTCCGTCTTGGGCGCGGGCGACCAGGTGTTCACCAAGAGGGCCAGCAGCAACAGGGCCGCTGCGCTCGCGAGGCTCCACATGAACGAGCGATTGCGCCAACGCTGCCCGACGCTGCTGCGCGGGTTCCCCGCGGCGATCGCCGTCATGACGCGATCCGCGATCTGCACGGGCCGGACCGGCGCCTGCAAGGCCGCGCGCACGGCCGCCACCGTCTTCTCGTAGTCTTCGAGATCCTTGCGCAGTTGCGGGTTCACGCGCAGCTCGGCGACGAAGCGCTCGCGTTCGCGTTCGCTCAAGCGACCGTCCACCCAGTCGGCTAGACGCGCGTCGACTTCGCGTTCGGGCTTGCTGGTCATGGCGCGAACTCCTTGAGCATGCCTTGCAGCAGCAGCCGGCCGCGGTGGATCCGCGAACGCACGGTGCCGATCGGGAGATCGAGCACGGTCGCGATTTCCTCGTAGGAGAGCGACTCCATGTCGCGCAGGACGACGGCTTCGCGGAACTCGTCGGGCAGGTTGCGCACGCAGACCCGCACGCGCGCGAGGAAGTCCCGCTGGTGGGCCCTGTCGCCGGGATCCTGCTCGTGACCGGCCGGCGTGATGTAGAGGTCGTCGGTGCCCTGCACCGGCGCGTCGATCGACAGCGTGCGGCGGTCGCGCTTCTGCGCGCGGCGCCGCCGGTATTCGGTGATCGCGACGTTCATCGAGATCGTGTGCAACCAGGTCACGAACCGCACCTGCCCGTCGAAGCCGCGGATCCCCTTGTGCACGCGCAAGAACACCTCCTGGCAGAGGTCTTCAGCCATCGTGCGGTCACAGTGCAAGACGGAGGTCATCACGCGGCTCACCCGATCCTGGAACATCTCGATCAGGATCCGGAAGGCGTCCGCATCGCCTTGTTGTGCACGCAGCATGGGTTCGCGTGCCGGATCCACTTCGCCCATGTCACCGCCGCCCGGAGGTCCGTTGAGGCGAATCGGCTCGCGTTGCGGCAGAGGCTGGGCACCGGGCAGCAGACGCGGTGGCGCCGGCGTGGTTCCTTCGGCGATCGGCTTTTTCTCGGCGGTCACTGCGGTGGGGAAGAGACCCGATGGGCTGCGCGCCAACCGGGCCCGCTCACGATATCCTCGGTGGAGAGCCGTGGCGACCGCGGACAGTGGATCCACGGACCATCGACAACTTTCCTCCCAGCTCGATCATGGCCCAGACCGTGTTCACGTTTCATTGCCCCTGCTGCAACAAGCTCGTCGAGGTGGACACCCGCTCGGGCAAGGCGCGCGCAGCGCGGCCCGAAGAGGCCAAGGGCGGCCGGGATCTCGACACGCTGCTCGGCGATCAGGGCCGCGACAAGAAGCGGCTCGGCGACCTGTTCACTTCGGCGAAGGACCAGGAGTCGCGCAGTGCCGACCGTCTCGACGAACAGCTGCGGCGGGCCAAGGAAGAAGCGAAGAAGGACGAGGACGAGCGGCCGCGCAACATCTTCGACCTCGACTAAATGCCCTAGGCGCTGCCGTACCCGAGCAACGTGCCGATCTGGTAGATCGCGACGGCGACCAGCCAGGCGAGCACCGTCATGTAGCAGAACGTGAACAGCGGCCAGCGCCACGAATGCGTCTCACGGCGGATCGCAGCCAGCGTGCCTGCACACTGGCTGCAGAGCGCGAAGAACGCCATGACGGCGAGTGCTATGAGCCCGCTCATGGTCGGCCTGCCGTCGGGTCCCTTGGCCGAACGCAGCGCCTCCTGCAACCGTTGATCGGGCGCGTCGCGCGAGGCTTCGACCTCGCCGAGGCTGTAGAGCGTGCCGAGCGTCGGCACGACGAGCTCGCGCGCGGGAAAGGCGGCCAGGACTCCGACGGTGATCTTCCAATCGAATCCGGCCGGCGCGAACACGGGCTGCACGGCGCGGCCGATGTGGCTGAGCCAGCTCTGCTCGAGGTAGGTGCCCGCCTCTTCGGCATCGAGTTCGGCGCGACGCGCCTCCCCTGCATCGCCCGCCGGCAACGCCGCGCGCTCGGCTTCGAACTTCGCATGGATCTCGGGCGATCGCGGGAAGTAGCCGAGTGCCCAGACGACGACAGTCGAAACGACGATCACCGTTCCAGCGGTGCGCAGGAAGCTGCGCACCGCATGCCACGTGTGCGCGGCCACGATGCGCAGCCGCGGCCGCTGGTAGACCGGAAGTTCCATCGCGAGGGCCGACGTTCCACCGCGCAGGACCGTGCGCCGCAGCAACAGCGCCACGACGGCTGCCGCGACGATGCCGAGCAGGTAGAGCAGCAGCAACAGCAAGCCCGCGATGTGTGACTCGAAGAACGCCGCCAGCAACACGACGTAGACGGGCAACCGCGCCGAACACGACATCAGCGGTGCCACCGCGATCGTCGCCAGGCGATCGCGTTCGTCGCTGAGGATGCGGCTGGCCACGATGCCGGGGATCGCGCACGCGAAACTGCTGGTCAGCGGCACGAAGCTCTTCCCGGTCAGACCGAACCGCCGCAACAGCGCATCGAGCAGGAACACGGCGCGCGCCATGTAGCCGGTGGCCTCGACGATCGTCACGAACGCGATCAGCAGCGCGATCTGCGGCACGAAGACGAAGCACGACCCGACGCCGTTCACGAGACCGTCGTTGACGAAGCTGCGCACCGCGCCCGGCGGCAGCAGGCCGTCGACGAGATCGTTGACCCAGCCTTGGCCCGCTTCGATCCAGCCCATGAACGGCTCGGCGACCGTGAACACGAGCTGGAACATCGCGAACAGCACGCCGAGCAGCACGACCGGGCCCAGCAACGGGTGCAGCAACGCGGCATCGATGCGGTCCGTGCGCGAACGCCGCGCCGTCCGCCCGGTGGCCGGCAACCCAGTGGCCGGCATCCCGGCATCCGGCACCGCAAACTCGGGCGCGCTCTCCGGACCGCCGGGCGCGTCGAGCGGA
>DASRJH010000205.1:0-18071 GCA_035649575.1 Planctomycetota bacterium | reverse complement strand
GCACGTCACGCCGTCCCTTACGGCAACGTTACGAGGACAGCGAGCAAGCGAGCGCCCGTAAGCCACCCGTAAGGTGACCGGACGGGCCGGCGATAAGAAGCACCGGTCGTGCGTGCCCTGGTCCTCGCTGTGTGCCTGCCTTTGCTTCTCGCGGGCTGCGCGGCGATGACCACCATGACCGCAGAAGCCTGGCGCGACCTCGAGCTGCGCGTCCATGCCTCGGCCCACGGCGACCTGCGCCTGCTGCGCAATGGCACCGTCGTTCAGCTCGCCCACGGCGCGGAACTGGCCTGCTGCGCGCCACCGCCAGGAACCTATCGCGCGGAAGTTCTTGCCGGCGGTGAGCCCTGGTTGTTCTCCTCCAGCATCCGCGTCGTCGAGGTTCCGTGATCGCCGTCATGCCATCGCCACACCACGCCCAGGCATCGTGCTCCGTGCGCGCGATCCTCTCCCCACTGCTCTTGTCCGCCGCCTGCGCAGTCGACTCGCCCCACGACCGCGCCTTCGTCGCAATGCAGCTCGAAGAACGATCCGGCAGCACCTTGCGGCCGGACGGCGAGACCACCGTTCTACCGCCGTCTACGGTGATCGCGGACGGACTCACCGAGCCCGAAGCGATCGCGATCGCGCTGTGGAACAACCCGGCCTTCGCCGCGGTGCTGGCCGACCTCGACGTGAGCCGCGGCGAACTCGCCGCCGCGGGCATGTTGCGCAATCCGGTGCTGTCGATGCTGTTCCCGCTTGGGCCCAAGCAGTTCGAAGCCACCTTGAGCTTGCCGCTCGACAGCCTTCTGCACCGACCGCACCGCATTGCCGCGGCGCGGATCGAGGTCGAACGGGTCGCCGCGGATCTGGTACGGTCGGGGCTCGATCTGATCCGCGACACGCAGCTCGCCTTCACCAGTGCGTTGCTCGCCGCCGAGGTCGCCGCGCTCGCCGCCGAGTCCGCTGGGCTGGCCCAACGTCGGGCGACCCTGGCGAACCTGAGAGTCTCCGCCGGCGATGCAAGCGAGGCCTTTGCCATGGCAGCCACGGTGGATGCGGGGCGCGCCCGCGGCGACGCGTCGCGCGCGCGGCACGCTTCCTGGCGAGCCGACCAGCAGTTGCGCGCGCTGCTCGGCCTGCCGGCGGACGTCGCCCTGCCGGCGCTCGTCCCAGACGAGCCGGGCTCCACGCCGCCTGCGCTGGCCGCGTTGCTGAGGATCGCGTTGGCCTCGCGTCCCGATCTGCGCGCCGCGGAACTCACGCTGGAAGCCGCGAGCGAACGGGCCGGCCTCACGCGCGCCGAGGTCTGGCAGATCGCTCTGCTCGCAGACGTGAACAGCGTAACGCGCGAGGCGGACCAGGTCGGCCCCGGGGTTGCCTTGGAAGTGCCGCTGTTCGACCAGCGCCAGGGTTCCCTTGCCAAGCTCGATGCCGAAGCGCACCGCGCGATGCTGCGCATCGCCGCGCTGCGCGACACGATCGAACGCGAGCTCGATCAGACCTGGCACGACGAGGCGGCTGCCCGCGCCGAACTTGTCGAACTGCGCGATTCGCTGCTCCCGGCCAGCGAGCGCGACAAGGCCGCCGCCGAGCGGGTGTTCACGAGCGGCGAGGAAAGCGAGGAAGTCCTACTGCAAGCGCAGTGGCGCAACCTCGAGGTGCGCAGGATCTTCGCTGCAGTGAGGGCGCGCCAACGCGACGCGCGTGCGATGCTCGAACGCGGCATCGGCCGGAGGCTGTCTCCATGAGCGCCGTTCGCTGCCTCCCCGCCCTGCTCCTGCTAGCCGCCTGCCATCCTCCCGCCACCGCCCCGCCCGCGCCAAACCCGCCCGCCAACGTCGAGGGTGCCATCGCCGAGTCCAGGCTTGCGACGGTCCGGCTGACCGATGCAGCAGTGCTGCGGCTCGCGATCGGGACCGCGGTCGTGCAGCGGCGGCCCGTCGTGCGTCAGCGCACTCTCGGCGGCACCGCCGCCGTCCCGGCAGGCCGTTCGGTGCGACTCGTGGCCCCGTTCGCAGCGCGTCTCGAGCCGGTCGACGCCGCGAGCAGTGTCGTCGCCGGCGCTGCGGTCGCCGCACGCCAGCCACTCGTGAAGCTGCAACCGCTGCTGCCCGATGCGGTGCTGCAGCGCACCAGCGCTGACCGCGACCTCGCCAGCGCGCAGGCGCAATTCGACGCCGCCACCGCCCGGCACCGGCGCGCGGAACAGCTGCTCGCCGACAAGACCGGCAGCGTGCGCGCCGTCGAGGAAGCTACGGCCGCAGTGGCGACGGCCACCGCGGATCTCGCCGCGGCCAACGCCCGCGTCGCGGTGTGGCGGCAGGTGCAGTTCGCCGACGACGGCAGTCTTGCGCTGCAAGCGCCGCTGGCCGGGGTGCTGCGAGAGTGCTACCTGGTGCCTGGCCACGTAGTTTCGGCCGGTACACTGCTGTGCGAAGTCGCCGCGCTCGACCCGATGTGGATCCACGTCGCAGTTCACTCTGGCGACGCAGCCGACATCGACGCGGCGGCCCCGGCACGCATTCGGAGGCTTGCCGACGACCCAAGCGCACCGTGGCTGGATGCCCAAGTCGCGGCAGCGCCACCGGCGGCCGACGCCGCCACCGGCAGCATCGACTTCGTCTACGAACTGGCCAACGATGCGGCGAAACTGCGACCCGGCGAACGGGTGTTGGCGATGCTGCAACTGGCCGCCGCTGGTGACCGGCTCGTGGTGCCGCGAGCCGCGCTGTTGTACGACGTCCACGGTGGGAGCTGGGTCTACGTGCAACGGGCGCCAGCGACGTTCGCGCGCGAGCGGGTTCAGGTGGCCTGGGTCGACGGCGTCGACGCGGTGCTCGAGCGCGGACCAATGCCGGGAACCGCAGTCGTGACCCACGGCGCCGCCGAGCTGTTCGGCACCGAGTTCGGGCAGGGGAAGTGACGCGGCCATGCTGAAGAGTCTGATTCGTTCGGCGCTGCGCCTGCGCCTGCTCGTGCTGGCTCTCGCCGCGCTGCTGCTCGTCGCCGGAATCCCGCTCGTGCAGCGGGCGCCGCTCGACGTGTTCCCCGAGTTCGCGCCGCCACTCGTCGAGGTCCAAACAGAGGCTCCGGGCCTGTCGACGGCCGAGGTCGAAATGCTGGTGACGCTGCCGATCGAGCGGGCAGTCGTCGGCGTCCCATGGCTCGCGACACTGCGCTCCAAGTCGGTGCTCGGCCTGTCATCCGTGGTGATGCTCTTCCAACCGGGTACCGACCTGATGCGCGCGCGTCAGCTTGTCCAGGAACTCGTCGCGGTGGCTGCCCACGACCTCCCGGCCGCGGCAGCGGGGCCGGTGTTGCTCGCGCCGCTTTCGTCGATGAGTCGGCTACTCAAGATCGGTATCACCAGTCCGACACTGAGCCAGGTTGAATTGTCGACGCTTGCGAAGTGGACGATCCGGCCGCGGCTGATGACGGTGCCCGGCGTTGCGAACGTCGCGATCTGGGGCCAGCGCGATCGCGAGCTGCAGGTGCTCGTTGACCCGGACACGCTGAGTGCTCACGCCGTGACGCTGGACGCCGTGCTCGCCGCCGCCAAGGACGCCGTCGCACCGGCCCCCGGGGGCTTCGTCGACACGCCCAACCAGCGACTGGCGGTCACGCAGGTGGCGTCGGTACGCGACGCAGAGCAACTCGCCCAGGTGGTGCTGCACGATCGCGCTGGCGCGCCCGTGTCGCTTGGGACGGTTGCAGAGGTCACCGAGGGTTTCCCGCCGCCGATTGGAGACGCGGTGATCGACGGAGGCGAAGGCCTGCTGTTGGTCGTGGAGAAACAGCCGTGGGGCAACACGCTCGAAATCACGCACGGCGTTGAACGGGCGCTGCTCGCTTTGCAACCGGGCATGCCCGATGTGGTGATCGATCCGACGATCTTCCGGCCGGCGACGTTCATCGAGCACGCGCTTGCCAACTTGACCAGCGCACTGTGGCTCGGATGCCTGCTGGTGGTCGTGGTGCTCGTGCTGTTCCTGTTCGACCTGCGCACGGCCGCGATCTCGTGCCTTGCGATCCCGCTGTCTCTGTTGGCGGCGACCCTGGTGTTGTGGGCGTGGGGTGCTTCGCTCAACACTATGGTGCTCGCCGGACTCGCGCTCGCCCTCGGTGAAGTCGTCGACGACGCCATCATCGACGTCGAGAACATCCAGCGTCGGCTACACCTGGACGGTATCGCAGCGCGTCCGCGGCCCGCGCTGCGTGTCGTACTCGAAGCCTCGCTCGAGGTGCGAAGCGCAGTGGTCGTCGCGAGCCTCGTCATCGCCCTGGTGTTCCTGCCGGTGTTCTTCCTGCCGGGACTCGCCGGGTCGTTCTTCCGGCCGCTCGCGCTCGCCTACGTGCTCGCCGTGCTGGCGTCGATGCTCGTCGCCCTGACCGTGACGCCGGCCCTGTCGCTGCTGCTCCTGCCGCGCGGCGCGCGTCGCCAAGGGCACTCGCCCGTCGCGCGGCTGTTGGTCGCCGGCTACCGCGCCGTGCTGCCGGCGCTGGCGGTCCGCGCGCGACTCGCGATGCTTGCGCTGCTCGCCTTGCTTGCCGGCTCGGTGGGACTCGCGTCGCGACTCGGCGAAGCTTTCCTTCCCGACTTCCAGGAGTACGACTTCCTGATGCACTGGGTCGAGAAGCCAGGCACGTCGCTCGAAGCGATGCGCCGGATCACCGTACAGGCGAGCAATGAGTTGCGCGCCGTGCCCGGTGTGCGCAACTTCGGCGCACACCTCGGCCGCGCCGAGGTGGCCGATGAGGTCGTCGGGCCCAACTTCACCGAGCTCTGGATCAGCCTCTCGCCGGAAGTCGACTACAAGGCCACCGTGGCCCGCATCCAGTCGATCGTCGACGGATACCCCGGTCTGCATCGCGACCTGCTGACCTACCTGCGTGAGCGCGTCAAGGAAGTGCTGAGCGGCGCCCCGGCCGCGCTGGTGGTCCGCCTCTACGGCCACGACCTCGCCGACCTTCGGCGCGCGGCGGAGCGTGTCGGTGCGGCGCTGGCAGACGTGGCCGGCGTCGCCGACCTCAAGGTGGAACCGCAGGTGCTGGTGCCCCAAATCGAAGTCGAACCACGGTCCGAGGTGTTGCTGCGGCACCGCCTGTCGGCGGGTGCGCTGCGGCGGGCCGTCGCAACGCTCGTGCAGGGCACCGTCGTCGGCGAGGTCCACGATGCAACCGGCACCTTTGGTGTGGCCGTGCGCGGTGTCGCGCGCTGGCACGAGGATCCCAACGTGCTTCAGGAGTTGCCGATCCACCTGCCCGACGGCAGCCTGGCTTCACTAGGTGAGTTGGCGGATGTCCGCATCGTGCCGACGCCGAACGTGATCAGCCGCGAGGGCGCCTCGCGACGGATCGACGTGACCTGCAACGCACGAGGACGCGACCTCGGTAGCGTCGCGAGGGATGTCGAGCAACGCGTCGGGGGCGTGGCACTCGGCGCCGGCCAGCACGCCGAGTTCCTCGGCGAGCATGCCGCGCGTTCGGCAGCTTCCCACCGCATTCTGCAGCTGTCCTGCTTCTCGTTGCTTGCGATTTTCCTGCTGCTGCAGGCCGAGTTCGGCTCCGTGCGCCTGGCAACGATGGTCTTCGTCAGCCTGCCATTCGCCCTGGTTGGTGGCGTGATCGCCGCCTCCGTGACCGACGGGGTGCTGTCCCTCGGTTCGCTGGTTGGCTTCGTAACCGTGCTCGGCATCGCCGCGCGCAACGGCATCCTGCTAGTCAGCCACTGGCGGCACCTCGAGGAGCGCGAGGGCCTGCCGTTCGGGCTGCAGACCGTCGTGTACGGGGCCGCGCAGCGTGTCGTGCCTATCCTGATGACGGCGTTGGCGACCGGTTTGGCGTTGCTGCCGATCGCCCTCGGCGGGACGAAGCCGGGCCAGGAGATCGAACATCCGATGGCCGTGGTCATCGTTGGAGGTCTTGCGACCTCGACAGTGCTCACTCTGGTGCTACTGCCAGCCCTCTACCTCCGTTTCGGTCGTCGCCAGGAAGCGGCGAACTGAGGCTGCCCATGCGTGTCCTCCTGGTCGACGATTCCGAGACGTTGCGGATGGCTCTCGTGAAGGGCCTCGGCGCGAGCGGCTTCGTGCTCGACGCCGTTGCCGACGGCCAACAGGGCTGGGTCTACGCCACGCGCAACGACTACGACGTGATGATCCTCGACCTCATGTTGCCCAAGCTCGACGGACTGTCACTGCTGCGCCGCCTGCGAGAGCACGGCAGCACGATGCACGTGCTCGTCCTGACCGCCAGAAGTTCGGTGCACGAACGCATCGAGGGACTGGCTGCTGGCGCCGACGATTACCTGACAAAGCCGTTCGACTTCGGCGAACTGGTGGCGCGGCTTCAAGCCCTCGGCCGTCGCCGCTATGCGCGGAAGGACCCCGTCCTGCACCTCGGCCGGCTCGCACTCGACACGGTCCGCCACGAGGTCCGCTTCGACGAGAAGTTGCTGGCGCTGACACCGCGTGAGTACGCGCTGTTGAGGGTGATGGTGCTGCGCGCCGGCACTGTGGTCTCGCGCGAGACTCTCGAGGATCACCTGTACAACGAACTGACACTACCGAGCAGCAATGCCGTCGAGAGCGCGATGTCCGCACTGCGCACCAAGCTGCGCGCGGCTGGAGCACCGGATCTCATCGCGACGCGACGCGGGCAGGGCTACTTGATCGAGAGCGAGACCCCATGAAGTCGATCCGCGCGCGCGTGCTGCTCGGCGGGGTGGTCGCCATGGCACTGACATCCACGGTGCTCGCTGCCTTGTTCTTCCACACGGCCCGAAAGCAAATCGTCTACCACTTCGACGACGAGCTGCGCACGCACGCGGGGACGCTCGCCTCGATCGTGAACCTCGAGGGTGGGCAGCTCGTGTTCGCGTTGGACGACGCGACGCTGCCGTTCTACCGAAGCAGCCCCAAGGCCGAGTACTTCGAGGTTCGTCGGGACGACGGTCAGGTGATCGGCCGATCGGCATCGCTCCGCGACTCTCACCTGCCGACGGAGTGCGGTACGCCCGAGGCACCGCACATCGCTGATCTGCGGCTGCCAGGCGGCCACGCTGGCCGGGTCATCGGAGTGCGCTACGAACTCGACGGCAACGCAATCCGGATCGCAGTCGCGGAACCGCGTCACCGTCTCGACGAGTCGCTCGAGCGGTTGATCCAGTCGAGTGCTTTGACCGCAGTTGGGCTAGGGCTCGCGACGGTCGCGCTGCTCTGGCTCGTGCTGCGGATAGGATTGCGTCCGCTTGCGGCTCTGTCCACACGGGTGGCGGAGCTCGATCCCCAGCAACTGCCCGAGAGCCTGAGCCTGCGCGTGGTGCCGACGGAACTCGCGCCGGTCGTCGCTTGCCTCGACGACCTGCTCGTCCGCATGCGCCGCTCGATCGAGCGCGAGCGGCGCGTCGCCGCCAACATTGCCCACGAACTGCGCACGCCCGTCGCAGAGTTGCAGACAGTGACCGATGTCGCGCTGCGGTGGCCCGACGACGTCGACTACCTGCGTCGCTCGGCGGCGGCCACCCACGACATCTCCCAACGCATGGCCATCCTGATCCAGAAGGTCCTGGAGTTGGCCACCGCCGGAGGCTCCTCGACGGCACTCGACGCAGCGCCCACCGACTTGGCAGCACTGCTGCGCAAAGTCACCGCGGCCTTGCGGCCGCGCGCGGCGGCCCGTTCGATCGCCCTGACCGAGGACATTCCAGGCACTGTCGAGGCGGTTACCGATGCCGTGGCGCTGCAGGTCGCGCTCGACAACCTTGCGCAGAACGCCGTCGAACACGCCCCGCCGGGTTCCAACGTCCACTTCAGCCTCGACACTGCCGACGGCGGCGCGTTCACGTTCCGCAACGAGGCGCCCGAACTCGATCCGGCAGACCTTCCCAAGTTGACCGAACCGTACTGGCGCAAGGATGCCGCGCGCTCACCAAGTGGTCACGTGCACGCGGGTATCGGCCTGGCGCTGGCCCAAGAACTCGTCCGCCGGCTCGGCGGTGAACTCGTGTTCTCGTTGTCGGGGGGATTCCTCTCGGCCACATTGCGCATGCGCTCGCGCTGCGATCGGAGCGGCTTCCCCTGAGATCCGCGGGCTCGGCCTTCTGTAGTCGCGCACGAGCCACCGTGCTGCTGCCGAAGGTACTGGCCGTCGCATGCTGGTAGTGAAGGCCGTCCACTTCGAGGTAAGCCGGATCGACCTCAATGCGTGCCGATCACGCCCGCGCCGGCGTTGGTGGCCACGAGTCCGGCCGGATTCACCCCGATGTCGGAAACGAAACCCTGCACATAGAAGGGCAACCCCGCGATCGCCGGGTTGTTCGGGATCGCGATCGTCCAGTCGCACACACCGTTCTGCCCCGTGAGCAAGAGCGAGAAGTCGAAGCTCACGTAGCCCGTGCAACCCGGCATGCCGATCACAGCCAGGGGCAGTGGCAGTGGCAGCGGAGGCCAGGTCGTGTTCGAGAATCCGAAGATCGCGAGAACGGGATTGACCGCGGCCAGCGGCAGCGAGGTGAACTGCAGGTCCAGGTCTTGCCCGAGAATCGGCGTCTCGCCCGGGAGGGCAGCGATCTGCGGCACGCCTGCTGATCCAGGGCAGCCTGCGCCGAAGGTTGCGAACGTCGCAAGCGGGCCCAGTGGTTCGTCCCACCATTCGAGGTCGATCGGGCTGCCCTCGTTCGGGTTGTCGCCCGCGGCGACTACGGCGAGGATGCTATCGGCAGGTGTGCCGGGTCCTACGGTGACGATCCGGTCGAGGTTGCAGCGACCCGAAGCGCTGAGCCGCACAGCACTGCTGCTCCACGTGCCGGAGGCGCCGGGTCCCGAGTACTTGAGGTAGGCCACGGCGCGATCCTCGCCGCCGTCGGCCACCGTGAAGAACACGTACAGGTCGCTGCCGATCAACTGAACCGGTGTGTGGTCGTCGCCGCCGAACGGGCGGTTGCCGGCACCCGACGGCGGCTGGGTTCCCGTCATCCAGGTCTCGGTGGCGATGTCGAAGACTCGCAGTCTCAGGTCGCCAGCGCCGTTGGTGGTGCTGTTCGTATGCAGCAGGTAGACGTAGCCGTTCGCCTTGTCGACGGTGAACCCCCAGTCCTGGTCGTGGCAACCCGAGGTGTTCACGGAGTGAGCCGGGCCGAAGCCACCGGGCTCGTTCACAACCGAATAGCGAATGTTCGTGTTGCTGATCTTGTACCAGAGCACGAGCGCCTTGCCGCTGCCGAGGCCGATCACGTGGCACGAGAGGTTCTCGCTGGCCGAGGAATCCGCGAGGGTGTGGGCCGGCTGGAACGACGCCACGCTGTTCGGATTGGAGGCACGCCGTGCCCACACGGTGCCCCCGTTGTCGACCACGCCCGCGAGCCAGACGTGATCGCCGTCATCGACGCCGATGCCGTTGGCATCGTCACCGAAGTTGGCAGTGACTGGCTGCTCGGCGTCCCACGAGATGGTCGTGCCGGCGATCGTGCCGCGGCGAAGGTAGCGCGTACCCGGCCCCTGGTGGTCACCGAGCAACAGGAACACCGTCTGGGTGCCGCCGATGTTCTCGACCCAGGGGCGATGGCGACCGTCGTTGGTCACACCGGAACACAGCAGGCTGGCCGGCGACGACCACGCGCCGCTGCCTGGCCAGTGCCGATAGAACAGCGTCGAGCCGCTCGGAGCACCGGCAACCGTATAGAAGATCCAGTAGTTGGACCCGTCGTACCAGAGCCGCTTGTAGTCGCCGACGCGCAGTTCTTCTGACAGGCCGTCGGCTCCAAAGTGGTTTCCCACCGAAGCGACGACGTGCGTGCGGTCGGCAGCCGCGATCGTGACGCGCGGGTAGCCTGCCAAGGATGGCGCCGCGCCGACGCTGCCCCACATCAGACGAAAGTACCACGTGCCGGTCGTGGGCCAATGGCACTTGATGGCGAAGTCCATCTCCAGACCGGTTTCGAAGGGCGCGATGCGCTCGAGCCCTGTGCGCGTCTCGTGGTAATGGCCGAGAGTGTTGCCGGCGGGCAACAACAGGCTGCCGAGGAGGCTGCCGTTGGTCGCGGCGCCATCGACGCAGAGGAACGGCTCGCCCGTGCGTGTCGACTGCGCAGCAATGTCGGTCCATGTCACCTGGTCGGCGCTGTATTGCAGCTTGACGATCTGATCCGCAAGGTCGTTGCCGTGAGTCTCGGCCAACAGCACGCGCAGTCGGATGCTGCCGTTCTGCACGAACGTCGAACCCAGCGCCGCGGGAGCGTTCAGCGCCGCGAGCGGGACCATGGCGCCATCAGGGGCGGCATCATTGTAGAATCGCCAATCTGTCTGGATCGTGCTCTGCGCCGCGATCGGCGAAGTGCTCGTGCCGATCGCGAACAGGAGAGCAGCGACAACAGGGAGTGGGATCCAGAGGCGAACAGACGCCATTGATGAAACACCGAGGCAAGCTCTTCCGCGTTCCGTGGTTGAACACCTCTGCTCGTCTTCGTCAAGTGGCGTAGTCACGGGGAAGCGCTCACTAGCTTAGGATCCCGGGCACAGCCGCAACCTGAACGGGATCGCCTCGTCGACGACGCGCAGCAGGATCACGACGACAGGCTGGGCGGACAACATCGACGACATGTCTACCGCGTGCGACGGCATCTTCCCTTACGGGCACCTTATGGCGATCTGCCGGGCAGGAGGCAGCACCCCTGGCCCTTCGCTATCACCGCCGGGACCGTCAACATCCCGACCGCGAAGGTAGTGCCATAATCCGTACTCTACGTGTTCGAGGAGAGTCTTGACCGCCCCCCCATTTCGGCTCTGGGGTCATGAACCCAGACCCCTGCTCTGAGAGTCCGAGAGCACTTTGGCGCTCGCCGGCGCGTTGCCCGATGTGTCGTTCGCGGACCACATCGCCCTCGTGCGCGTGCGGCTCGTCCGCGAGCGATGAGTCAGCGCCCGTCGCGCCAACGCGGGCGGGCTTCGCCAAGCAACGCCCGCAGGCTCGCGGCAGCGGCGAGCGCGGAGGCACGGAGCGAGAGATTGGGACCGTGATGTCAGCGCCCACGCCTAGCGCGGAGTCTGGTCCTCCAGAGTCAGTTCCAAAAGATACGGGACTCGGCAGAGTTCGTCCCGCTCGACGAAGACAGCCACCAGGCGTTTCGGGTCCTTCATGCTTGGCTTTGGGCACAGCCAGAGCACGCCGCCATGGTCTTGGTCGAAGTGCATGTTGACGCGCATGAATGCTCCGCTCGGCAGAACCTGCCCTGAGGTAGCGGTCTTCCCATCGAACTCCAGGCGCACGCCCTGGTGGGTAGCGTTCTCGATCCAGATCTTGCAGGGTTGCAGTGCACCTGCCCCAGAGGTCCATCGCTTACCCTTCAACGCCGCCAACGGAGGCCGAGCGTCCCGCCCCGCCCGACCACCGAACATGGGCGCAGCGACATCGCCCAGCGGGCCAAATAGGTCTGCCTCGAAGCCTGCTGCTAGAGCGCTGTCCCGACCGGGAGCCCACTTCGGCGGGCCAACCGAGACGCAGAGGATTCCGGATCGGTGCTGCGGGTACGTGATCGCCAAGCTCTTGACCGGCGTTGTGCCGAAGTCCTCGAACCTCCAGACCGTGATGCCGTCTCTCCGTGGGACCTCACCGCGGTGCCCCATTCGGAAGCCCTCCCAGAGTGGCATGGGCGCCCGCAGTCGCCACTGCCACCAGTTCGCCAGATCCTTGGCGGTGACCATCAATCGCAATGCGGCCGGTCTCGCCCGTTGTGCGATGGTCGACGAGAGGGAGATGCTCGTCCCTTTGCCTTCGGCAAGATCATCTGCCGCGTCGCGCGGATCGAGTCCGGACACGCGGGGGGCAAGAGTGACGCGCAGGAACGGCCGCCAGTCGTCGGCGTTCTCGCCGAGGAAGAGCTTCTCCAGCAGCATCAATTCGGCAACTCCGGCTGGCCCCCAGTCGAACTTGAACCCTGCATCGGCAGCCACATCGGCGCACGAGAGGAGCGCGGCGACCGATTGAGTCTTGGAGTCGCTTCGCCAATCCCAGTAGTCGGGGAGGGCGTCGGAACCCTGCAGCAACTCAAGAACCGTAGGCTGCATACTGCCGACGGTCACGCCGGCAGCGACATCGAGCTTGCCCTCCAGCTTCACATGCAGCGCATCCGCGACGAGCAGGCGCGCGAGCGAACCGATCGGCGTGTAGGTCAATGGGGCGACCGGCTTCCCACCCGTGTCGGTTCCACGGCACAAGATCACCGGTTCCTCGCCATCGACCACCGCGATGACCACGGTTGGGGCTGGCGGGGTCCATGCGTCGATGGTTGCGCGAAGGTGAGTGAGCTCCTTGGCTCCCAACGCCAAGTCTTGTGCCGTCGCCGCCGACGCGGAGATGAGCATGGCCGCCGAGGTCGAGAGTCTCATGGCTGCTGATCCTACGCAGTGGTCTTCGAGGGGCTCGCCACTCGATCGGTCGAACGAGAGTTACGAAGAGCGTTCGGGGTGGTTGGTTCGAGCGTCGTCGGCATCGACCTGTCCTTCCAGCCCCTGCACAGCGGCCCGGGGCTGGCTGCTCGGCAACGTTGCTGGCACACGGATCGACTGATCCCGGGAGGCAAAGGGCGCTGAGGCACGCCGGCCCGGCCTCCGCACGGTGGCAGCGCGTTCGCCAGTTGGCATCGTCGGTTCAGGCCGCGTGAGGGAACACTTACAGGCTGCCGTGGCCGCAGCCCGAAAAACGAGTCTGGCCGCATGGATTCCACTGACCGCCATCATCCGGCACGGCCTCGCCTCGCTGCTGCTGCGATCTGGGCCGGCGGTGCGGCGTGGCTCACGGCGGTCGGCGCGGGCCTCGTGTCCATGTCGTCATACGGCGCCGAGCCTGGAGCCATGACGACGCCGCCAGCGCGATGGCCGACGACCGTGCCGGTGGGCCTCGACCCGGTGCTGCCCACGCTGGTCCTCTTCGCCCACCCACACTGCCCGTGCACCCAGGCGACGCTCGGCGAACTCGAACGCGTCATGGCGAGGAGCAAAGGCCACCTCGTGGCGCGAGTGCTGTTCTACACCGACCCTCGCCTCGGTCCCCGATGGGAACGGACCGCCTCGTGGGACCACGCCGCCACGATCCCCGGCGTGCACCCGCAGGTCGATCCGATGGGCGAAACGGCGCGCGCCTTCGGGGCCAGGACCTCGGGATTCACGGCCCTCTACGCACCGGACGGTCGCCTGCTGTTCCACGGCGGGATCACCGCTTCGCGCGGTCACGAAGGGGACAACGCCGGAGCCGCCGCCATCATCGACCTCGCGGCTGGCGGCACCGCCTCGGTCCGCAGCACCGCGGTGTATGGCTGCGAGATCGTCGGGCCGGAGCCAGAAGGGAGATCTCGATGACGATGGCACCACCAAAGACGCCGACCTGGCTCGCCCAAGCGGAACGGCTCTATGCCGAGCAGTGCGCGGCGACCTACTGCTGGACGGACCGGATGTTCGCCCGCCTCATGGTGTTCCAGTGGATCGGCGGAATCACCCTCGCAGTCTGGATCTCGCCGCTGACGTGGGCTGGGTCCACCAGCAGCCTCAGTGTGCACGTGCATCTCGCAGTATGGCTCGGCGGATGTCTCACGGTGCTCCCCGTGCTGCTGTCGGTATTCCGCCCTGGCGAGGTGCTGACCCGCCACGTTATCGCGGTCTGCCAGGCGCTCACATCCGCCTTGCTCATCCACTTGACCGGCGGCCGCATCGAGACGCACTTCCACGTGTTCGGCTCGCTCGCCTTCCTGTCGTTCTACCGGGACTGGCGCGTACTGATCAGCGCCACGGTGGTGACGGCCGTCGATCACTTCGCGCGCGGCTACCTGCTGCCGCAGTCGGTGTACGGAATCCTCACCGTGAGCCCGTGGCGCTGGCTCGAACACGCCGGCTGGGTGATCTTCGAGGACTGCTTCCTGATCTACTCGGGCTTCCGCGGCAGGCGCGAAGTGTGGGCGACGGCGAGCCGCCAGGCGGAGATCGAGGCGACCCGTGAGAACATCGAGCAGCAGGTTGTACAGCGAACCGCCGAGCTCGCGGTGGCGCGCGACCAGGCCCTCGAAGCCTCACGGACGAAGTCGGAATTCCTCGCCAACATGAGCCACGAGATCCGCACGCCCATGAACGGCGTGATCGGGATGACCAGCCTGCTGATGGACACGGAGCTCACGCTCGAGCAGCGCGCCTTCGCCGAAACCGTGCGGAGCTCCGGCGACTCGCTGATGGTCATCATCAACGAGATCCTCGACTTCTCGAAGATGGAGGCCGGCAAGCTGCTGCTCGTACGGGAGCCGTTCGACCTCAAGAACATCGCCGAAGAAGTAACCGATCTGCTCGGCACGTCCGCGCGCAAGAAGGGCCTCGACCTCATGGTCGACTACGGTGCCGCCGCGCCGCGCCGCTTCCTCGGCGACCACGCCAGGGTCAGGCAGGTCCTCGTCAATCTGGTCGGCAACGCGGTCAAGTTCACCGGGGCAGGCCACGTGATCGTCGTTGTGGCGTGTGAAGGGCACAGCGAGGGCCGCGCAAAGATCACCGTGAACGTGGAGGACACCGGCATCGGCATCCCGGAGGACAAGCTCGCCGGTCTGTTCAAGATGTTCAGCCAGGTCGACGCGTCCACCACGCGGAACTACGGGGGCACGGGACTGGGGCTCGCCATCTCCAAACGGCTGTTGGAGCTCATGAATGGCAGCGTGCATGTGCACAGCGTGGTCGGCAAGGGATCCACCTTCGGCTTCCGCCTGGAACTCGACGTGGATCCGGAGCCCGTGGATCCCGAGGAGACGAAGAGCACGCAGTCAGATCTCGAGGGCCTCCGGGTCCTGATCGTCGACGACAACGACGTCAACCGCAGGATCCTGTTCCAACAGCTGAACAAGCACGAGATCTCGTGCTCGCTGTGCGCCTCCGGCCCGGAGGCCCTGCAGGCGATCGAAGCCGCTCACGGGCGAGGGGAGCCCTTCGAACTCGTGCTGCTCGACTTCCAGATGCCCGACATGGACGGCGGCTTGCTCGCGGCCGAGATCCATGCCCGGGCCGAGTTTCAGCACCTGCCGATCATCATCTTGTCCTCGGTACAGGATCCTCTCGAACCACAGATGATCGAGGGCATCGGCATCGACAAGGTCATGGTGAAGCCGGTTCGCGAGACACATCTGCTGGCTGCCATCGGGCGCGTCGTCGGTCGCGCGTCAGGGGTCGATCAACGGCCGCGTGCCGGCGCAGCTTTGGCTCCGCAGGCCCCCGTGCCCAGCCTGCAACGGAAGATCCTGCTCGTCGAAGACAATCCCATCAACCAACTCGTGGCGCGGCGCATGCTCGAGAAGATCGGCTGCGAGGTCCTGGTCGCCGACAACGGCAAAGAGGCTGTGACAGCCGCCGCCACGCAACAATTCGACCTCATCCTCATGGACGTGCAGATGCCGATCATGGACGGCTATCAGGCGACCGCCGAGATCCGCCGACAGGAAGGCCGGTCGGGCCTTCGCACGCCGATCGTGGCGCTGACGGCGAACGCAATGGAGCGTGACGCCAAACTGTGCATCGAAGCCGGAATGGACGATCACGTGCCCAAGCCCATCCGAGTGCACGACCTGGCGGCGATCGCCCAGAAGTGGGCCGCGGTGCCAAAGCGCTGACGGCCGCGCGGCGCCGCCAAGGACGCCGGCCCTCAAGAGCGCGATCAGCGACAAGGTCGGTCGGCAGCGACGCTGCTCGAGTTCTTCGCGGAGATCGGCCCCGAGGCCTGCACCAGGATCTGGCACGCGCCGATCGACATGTCGGAGGACTATGCACAGGTGATCCGCGAGTCGCTGCCCAACGCGCAGCTGGTCTACGACCGCTTCCACGTGCAGCAGCTCGCCTCCAAGGCCGTCGAACCCGAACGTGTGCTCTGGAGAGTTTCAGAGGGTTCGGAGCCCGATTTCGCTCTCGACCTCATAACCCACCAGCACGGCGTCGCCCGCCGCAGCCTGCCCCCATCCGCCGCATCCAACCGCTTGTCGCGACGTTACGTGCGCTCCGTACAGGACCACGCCCCAGGGCGTGTCGGCCCCGGGGCGTTCGTCGCGAACTGAGTGGTAGAGCACTCAGAACGCTCTTCGTCACAGAGTACGTGACGAAGAGCGTCTCGATCGGTCGTTGACGGACGTCACCCCACCGGCACGAGACGCACCTCGAGCCGGCGGTTCAGGGCCTCGGCGATGCGCTGGAGCATCGTCAGCGAGTGGCCCTCGTAGTCGGCGTCCTCGAGGCGCGAGATCACGCTCTGCGTCGTGCCGACCAGCTTCGCGACCTGAGCCTGTGTCAGCTGCGCCGCCTCCCTGGCCTTCAAGATCATCTCTGCGACGCGCACGTTCAGCTTCTGCTCGGCGATGGCGTCGAGAACCCTGGGATCCTTGCCGGCGATGCGCCGAAGGATCCGACGTGCGCTGGTGGTCCGCTTCCGTGCTTGCTTCTGGGTCATCATGTCACTCCCGGTACGTGTGCCGTTCTGGGTCTGCCTCGAATGCCCTCTTGCGAGCCAACGCGCGGTCGATGTCGGCCCGCGGCACAGCGGCCTCCTTCGTGAGGCCGTGGGCCACGATCGCCACGTTCCGGCCGTGGAAGAAGTAGAGCAGCCGATAGTTCACGCGGCCCTTCCTGGCCCGCAGCTCGTAGACGCCGTCCCGCAGCAGATCTGCCGTCGGCCGGCGCAACTCGTGCCCGGCCTCTTCGAGCCGCTCGATGACGGCTGCACACTTCGCAAACGCGACCTGATCCATCGTTCTCAGCTCTTCGAGCCACTCGACCACGGGCGACCGACCATCGGCGTCCTGGTAGAAGAGCACCCGAGTTATCGGCATCTGCCGAGGGATGGTATCGCATTTTTGCGATTGGCGCAACCAGCTCGGGCCGGCCCCTCTTGTCGACCCAGCCTGCACCGCCCGCACAGCAGCCCTACCATGGTGCTTGAGTGGTAGAAACCGCATCTCGTTCCGTGAAGTGCTCACCGGCGCGGCTTTACCGCCTGCCGCGACGAAGTGCTCGGGCCTCGATGGCGACAGCATGGTCACCTGCAACCACGTTTCCGACGATCCGGTCACACTGCGATGGTGTGCGCCTGCGGCACAAGTCTGGACGCACCACCCGGAAACGACGCAGGGCGAAGAGGCCTAAGTGCCTGTCCGCCCTGCGATTCACACTGGTAGCGGGGGCAGGATTCGAGATGACTCACTGCATTCGGGCAGTGCGGTTCAGGTATGGCCGGTGAACCCGGACAGCGCAGCAACGGAAGATGGCGAGCGGGTCAGGAGTGGTGCAGGTCCCCCCTGCGACGGGGTTATCGATCCTGGCGCATGCGCAAGCGGCTTCAACGATGCCTCCGGGGAAGGCCTGCTGGCTCAGGCAAGTGCCTTGCTGCAAACGGTTCCTGCGGTGACCACGGGACCTGACCCATCATAACAGCAGGACGCACACTTGTAGGATGTGCCCCCCAGCCACGTCGCCCGTGCTCCAGCCGGCGTCTACCGCGAAAGGAGTCGACATGTTCGCAACGATCCGCACGAACTCGTCGCCGCGTGCAGCGGCGTTCTCGGTCCTCGCAGTCTTCCTCGCGCTGCCAGCCGCAACGGACCTGGCGCTCGCCCAGGAGGCTGTGATCGGTTGGGGGATCACAGTCTTCGACAGCCGCGGGCATACAGAGTCCTTCGTGGAGGTGGCGGCGGGTGGAAAGCACACAGCGGCGCGTCGCAGCAACGGCAGCGTGCTGGCCTGGGGCGACAACTCCTTCGGGCAGTGCAACGTGCCGGCGTTGCCGACGGGTCTGTCCTACGTCGAAGTGTCGGCGGGCCGGCGCCACACGGTAGCGCGTCGCAGCGACGGGAGCGTCGTGGCCTGGGGTGACAACGCCTACGGCCAGTGCAACGTGCCGGCGCTGCCGGCGGGTGTGTCCTACGTCGAGGTGGCGGCGTCCGGGTGGAACATCCAAGGCTTGGAGACAGATCACACGGTAGCGCGTCGTAGCGACGGCAGCCTCGTGGCCTGGGGTCACAACACCTACGGGCAGTGCAACGTACCCGCGCTGCCGCCGGGACTCTCCTACGTCGAGGTGGC
>DASRJH010000204.1:0-18273 GCA_035649575.1 Planctomycetota bacterium | reverse complement strand
CTCGTTGCGTTGGTCGATTGGAGTCCCGGATTGAGCGTGCTGGGCCGCACCATGACACCGCTACGTGCGTCGACGCGGACCCGGCAGCGTTGCGCGCGAGGCGCGGTTGTTGCCCGCGTGCACAGTGCGGCGCCGAGACGGAGCGCGCTGCAGTGGAGAGCCAGGTGCGTCAGGTCGGCGGCGCCAGCGGACCGGACGGCAGCGCCGCGTCGATCGCTACGCCGCCGGCGACGACCGTGACGTGGCCCTCGTGGCGCGACAGGTCCCAGCGGTTGTTGCGGTCGAGCCGTGCACCGAGCGCGTCGAGCAGGTCGCTCGGCACCTCGACGACGACGATCTCCTCCGCGCGGTGCACGTTCTCCTTCGCGCAGCGCTGTCGCAGCAGGTCGGGCCGCTTGTGGCAGTACACGACGACGCGCGCGCCGAGCTTCGCGGCGCGGTGCAGGCGGTCGGGCGCCGGCGAGCCGACGTCGATCCACGTCAGCACGCGGCCGTCGCCGGTGCGCTGCCAGACGGCGGGCTCGTCCGCGTCGCTGAGCCCTTTGCCGAACTCGAGGCCTTCCGTGTGCTCGAGCGCGAACGCGAGCACGCGCGTCAGCAGGAACGGCACGTCCTCGGACGGATGGCGCGCGACGCGCACGTCGAGGTCGGTGTAGACGGAGCGGTCGACGTCGGCGAGCGCGATCTGGAAGCGGTGCAGCACGTTGGTGGAGGCGCGGACGATCGCACACGCGACGCCGGCCCGCAACCGTGCGCGATACTCGCCGCATTCGGAGGAGCATCCTCGTCGTGCTGTTCGTGTGCGCGTTGCCGGCGTCGAAGGCGCTGCCGGCCGCGTTGCGCATCGGCGCCTGACGGCGACCAGCGTCAGTTGCCCATCGTCCACAGCAGGCCGTTCGACGTCGACAAGCCGAGCTGGTTGTTCGGCGTGAACCCGACCGACTGCGACGTGAGCGCGACGCCGATCAATCCGGGGTTCACGGGCACTGGGATCACTACCGAACCGGTGCCGACCGAGACCGGGAACGCCACCGAGGTCAGGTTCGCCGTCGTGTGCACACTGCAGCCGGGCGCCCCGAGGAACCCGAGGTCGAGCGGCGGAATGATCTGCGCGTCGCCGAAGAGCACGAGGCCGACCGGCGACACCGCGTTGACGTTCGTCGTCGTCAGCGTGAAGTTCGTGCCGAGCACGGGGAAGTTCGAGTTCAGGGACAGCGCGGGAGTGTCACAGCCGGCTCCGTAGACGACCTTCTGCGCGCAGCCGCCGACGAGCCACGTCATGCGAACTTCCATCGCGAACAGGCCGTTCGATGTCGGCGTCTGGTTCGTCGCGTTGAAGATCGCGACGTAGTGACGAAGCTGCGTCGCCGTTCGGCGCGCCCAGAAGTTGCCGGTGACGCCCGACGAGCTGGTGTATTGGATCCCGATGTCGGTGATCCCGTCCCAGACGAAGAACGCAGTCGAGAAGCCCGGCACCTGCGTGTAGACGCCGAAGGTCCACGGGAACGTGTACGGGCCGGACGTCAGGTCGTGGATCACGGTCGGCGATGCGAGGTGCCCGCCCCAGTTGCCGGCGACCGGCGGACTGACGGCAAGGTGACCGATCTCGAGCTTCGCCTGCGGCGCGTTGTAGGTGCCGGAGGTCCCCATGGCCGGCGCTACCTCGAGATCAATCAACACGGCGGCGCCGCAGATGCCGAGCGAGTGCAGCGTCTGCGCCGAGTAGACGTGCAGCGACGTCTGACCGCCCGTCGTGTTCCACGGGAACGAGTTGGCGGTGCCGGTCAACGGGTCGAGGTCGTCGATGCCGATGACGGTCTGGGCGGTCACCGTCGGCAGCAGAGTGGCCGCGAGAAGCGCGGGGACGAGAACGGATCGCATGGTTTGCTTCCTTGGGGTAGATCGACGTCGAGAAGGACGAAGGTTCAGGCAGGCGTGAAGCTGCGTCAAGCGCCCCCATCTTCGTCGAGCCCGCCGAGCTCGCGCGCCGCCCCTCGCGCGGCGGATAGGACGAACCAGCTGCAGTTGCGGACCGCCCGGAACCGGTCGGCGAGCGCTCTCAGCCGAGGCGGGCCGCACCCGTCGCTTCGCCGCCGCGCTCGGCCGCCGCCGCGATGTCGCCGAGGTCCTTCGCGCACGACTTCACCATCACCCTCGACATCAGCGAAATGAGCGGGGAAAAGAGCTTCGCCACGAAGGTCTGAGGACGCACGTGGACCTCCATCTCGAGGCGCGTGCCCGGGCCGTCCGGGACGCAGCGGATCTCCGTCGTGAATTCGGTCCCGACTGCGTAACCGCGGAGCGAGTAGCTGCGCGGCGGCGACCACGCTGCGATCTCCATGTCGACCATCTGCCGGCCGCGCCATTCGCGGAAGCGCGTGCCGGTGCCGATGGGGCCGGGCGTCAGGATCTCGACCTTCGTGATCGCCCTGATGCGGCCGGCGGCCTGCGCGAAGTCGGACGCCAAGGCCCAGGTGCGGTCGGGTGGGGCGGACGATCGGTGCGTGCACAACAGCGGCTTCATCGGGCGGCTTCCTTCGGTTCGATGTCACTTCCGGGGACGAGAAGAACAAGCTGCAGTTCCGGACCGCCCGGAACCGACCCGGAGACGATCTCCCTCGCCGCCCCCAGCGTCAACGCCCCGCCCGAGCCCGCCGGCCGCACCAGCTCGCGACCGGCGTGCGCGACGTCGTCGTCAACGGCGTGCCGTGCTCCTCGACGGCGAGCACTCCCGTGCGATGCCGGGACGCGTGGTGCGCGGTCCCGGCTACCGCGCGCAGCTCCCGAAGTGACCGTCAGCCGGCGACGAAACGCCGGCGGGACGACGAGGTCGCTGCGACCTCGCGGCCGCAGCGCGGACAGGCCAAGGTCGCACCAGGAACCGCGCACGCCGTTTGCTCGGGCTTGCAACGCAACGGCGCGCCGAGTTCGTTGGCGGCGTGCGTCGTCCCGATCGTCACGCCCAGACTCCCCGCATGCGCCTTCCCGTCCCTGCCGTCGTCGCCGCGTTCGGCGTCGTTCTCGTTTCGGTTTCGTGCCAGATCGTCTCGCGGACGGCGCAGAGCGGCGCCGACGACCTCGGCACGCAGGCGCACCTCGACCTCGTGTCGACGAGCAAGTTCTGCGGCACGTGCCACCCTGCGGACTACGCGGAGCACCAGCAGAACACGCACGGCCGGGCGTTCTTCGACGAGGAAGCGCGGCTCGCGACGCGCGGCTTCCGCCGCGAGGACTGCATCCGCTGCCACACGCCGCGGCCCGTGTACGAGACGGGCATCGGCATGACGCCGATGCAGCGCTGGACGAACCTCGAGGAGGGCAACACCTGCATCAGCTGCCACGGCCGCGAGAACTACGACTACAGCCGCTTCGTCGGCGGCAAGGAGTGCAAGGGTGCGTTCGAGCCCGCGGTCGACACCGTCGCGCACTGCGCGAGTTGCCACCGCATCGCGGGCACACCCGATCAATGGTCGCGCGCCGAGCACGGCAAGCAGGCGGGGCGCGTGTGCGTCGACTGCCACATGCCGCTCGTGACGCGGCCGGTCGCGATCGGCGAGCCGCCGCGCCAGGTGCGGTCGCACTTGTTCCCCGCGTCGAGCAACGAGGCGCAGCTGCGCAAGGCATACGGATACGAGGTGAAGGTCGAAGGCAACGAGGTCGTCGTCGCGATCGCCAACAAGGGCGTCGGCCACAACTTCCCGACCGCGAACCGCCAGCGCAGCGTCGAGTCGCTCGTGATCGTACGCGACGCCGACGGCGTGGAGGTCGCGCGTTCGCGGCTGATCTGCCGGTATCCGTACGCGGCCGAGATGCCCGAGCACTCGCTCGTGGCGCCGCGCGGCTCGCAGATCCCGTCGGGCAAGACGACGCCGCACCGCGTGCCGCTGCCGATCGCGAACGGCAGCGTCGAGTGCCGGCTCTATTTCAAGCTCTACCGGCCGAGCGACGACGCCGATGCGCACCTGTCGCGCTGCCTCGAAGAACGGCGGCTGCCGTTCGGACCAGTGACGCCGTCGACGACGCCCGTGCCCGAGTCGGTCGAGGTCTACTACACGCCGCCCGCGAGCAAGATCGAGGACTTCTTCAGCCAGACCGGCCTGCCGAACGTGCTGCGGCCCGCGTGGAGCCCCGACCCGATCGCCGTGCCCGAGGGCACGGACCGCGCCGAGATCGACAAGCTCGCGGCGATGCTCGAAGCGCACCTGCCCGAGGTTCGCGCGCGCGCGCGCGCGAACCTCGCGAAGACGTTCCCCGCGTCGGCGGACGCGCTCGTCCTGGCGCTCGCGCGCTGGAGCAACGAGACGTTCAACGAGGCGATGAAGGTGTTCCTCGCGATCGGCGCGCCCGCGGTGCCCGTGCTCGTGAAGGCGCTCGACCACGAGCACCTCTACGTGCGTTGCCACGCGCGCTCGCTGCTCGCGCAGCTCGAACTCGGCGACGCGGCGGCCGGGGTGCGCGCGGCGCTCCTGCAGGCGCTCGCGGCGAAGAACCCGCTCGACCGCCGCAGCGCCGCGGAGGCGCTCGCGCACGTAGGCGACGACGCGTGCCTGCCCGCGCTGCGCGGCTGCCTCGCGGACTTCGACTGGGACGTCGTGCACGCCGCCGCGGCCGCGCTCGCGCTGCACCGCGACCGCACCGCGGTGCCCGCGATCGCCGCGGCGCTCCGGCGCACGCCGTGGCGCGAGACGCGGCGCGCTCTCGCGGCTTCGCTCGCGGCGCTCGGCAGCGCCGCGGGCGTGCAGCCGCTGCTCGAAGACCTGCGCGCCGAAGACGTGCTGGCGCGCGAGCTCACGTTCGAGGTCCTGTTCGCGATCGTCGACCAGCACTGCGGCTACGAACCGGGAGCGCCGCCCGCCGAACGGCTCACGGCGCTCGCGCGGCTCCAGGCGTGGTGGAGCAAGCATGGCAGCGACGCGGCCGTGCGCGCACCCGCGCGCGTCGACGCGCCGACGCGCGCGCGCACGTGGGAGCTCGTCGAGAAGCTCGGCGGCGGCAGCGACGTCGATCCGGGTGGCGACGACGCGGAGATCGCGCGCGAGCTGCTCGCGTACGGCGAGGACGCGCTGCCCGCGATCCTCGAAGGGCTCACGTTCCCGACCGGCTTCGCGCACAAGCGCGCGCTGTTGTGCCAGCTGCTCGGCCGCATCGGCAGCAAGACGGCGGCGCCGTTCCTCGCCGCGGCGCTGCGCGACCCCGTGCCCGCGGTCGCCGACTGGGCGTGCTGGGCGCTCGAACGCTGCGGCGACGACGACACGCCCGCGCAGCTGCGCAACTACGCGAACCGCCTGCCCGCGATGCTCGGCGTCGAGCGGGGCGGCGGCGGCGGCGCGCCCGCGGACGTTCCACTCGCGCGCGCCGCGCGCGTGCGTGCGATTCTCGGCGACGAGACCGCGCGGCCCGAGCTGATCGCGTTCCTGCTGTCGCCGAACCCCGACGCGCGGCGGCTCGCGATCGGGGCGCTGCGCGACCGCTACGGCGGGGACCGCGGCTACGACGCCGAGGCGGCGCCCGCCGAGCGCGCGGCCGCGGCGTTGCGCTGGCAGCAGCCGTAGTCGGCTCTCGGCCGACAACCGGCAGTTCCCGCCGTCACCGCACGGCCGACGCGGCCGCCTGCCACCGGCCCTCCGGCCCTTGCTGCTCGACGAACAGCCGCAGCGCCAGCGCCTTCTTCGTCTCCCCGCGCCACACGATCGGCACCCGCACGAGCTGCGGCACCGCACGGCGCACGTGGCCGCGCATGCACTCGATCTGCATCGCGGTCTCCAGCCCGTCGTCGGCGCCGCCGAACGCCGTCAGCAGGTGCTCGCGCAACCGCTCGTTCAGTGCCGCCGGCACGTCCTCGCCTTTCTGCTGCAGCCGCAGCGCGCGGACCCGATGACCTCGATCTCGGACGGCTCCTGCGCAGCGAGAGCCGCCGACAGCACCAGCGAGAACGACGCGCATCGGGACATCACGGCATCAGCGTATGGCGGGCTCCGACGGTTCGGCCAGTGCCCTGCGGCGGATAGGCGCGTTCCTTCGGCGTCACGTGCATCTCCATGACGTAGCCCTGCGCGAGCTCGCTCGGCGAATCGTCGGCCAGAACGCCAGGAGACATGCGAGCCTCACGGATGCGACTTGACGAGGTCCCGCACCTCTAGGATCGTGTCGACATGGGACCTCGATGGTCCGGGACGGAGCTCCATTTCCCCACACCCTGACCACGCCGCGAACCCGATGCAGGACGCGTTGCTGCAGAAGGTGCCTGCGATCGAAGGTTACAAGGTGCTCGGCAAGACCGTCCTTCTCGCGCGCGTCGGCACCGGCGGCATGGGCATCGTCTACCGCGGCTGGCACCTGGCGTTCCGCATCCAGGTCGCCGTGAAGGTGCTCAAAGCGTCGCTCGCCGAAGACCGCGACTACGTGCAGCGCTTCCGCCACGAAGCCGAGGCCTCGCTGCGCATCACGCATCAGCACGTCGTGCGCGCCTACGACGTCGAGGAGCGCCACGGGCTGCACTTCCTCGTCATGGAGTTCGTCGACGGCGAGTCGGCGACGCGGCGGGTACGCCGGCTCGGTCGCATGAACACGCGCGAAGCGATCACCGCGATCACGGCGACGGCCGCGGGCCTCGCCGAGGCGCACGGTCACGGGCTCGTGCACCGCGACGTGAAGCCGAGCAACGTGCTGATCGCGCGGTCGGGCCGCGTGAAGGTCGCCGACCTCGGCCTCATTCGCCCCGCACTCGAGGCCAGGGAGGAGGCGGCGCCCGGCGACAAGCCCGTCACGCTCGGCACGAAGCAGTACATGGCGCCCGAGCAGTGGGGTTCGCGCGACGTGCATCCTGCAGCCGACGTCTGGGCGGTCGGCGCGACGATGTACTACCTGCTTACCGGCGAACATGGCGCACCAAAGCTCCCGACGGCACACATGCGGCAATGGGTGCAACAGAACGCGTTCCCGACGCTGCGCGATCGCTGCCCCGATCTGCCCGCCGAGCTGCACCGCATCTACGAACGCTGCGTGCAGCGCGACCCGGACCAGCGCTTCCAGAACGCGGGCGAACTGCACATCGCACTGCAGGCGCTCGGCCTGCACGACGAGGCGTTGCTGCGCGACCGGGACTACGACGCTGCGAGCGTCGCATCGGACCTGCCGCCCGAGGAAGTGCTGAGCCGCATCGACGCGCGCCTCAAGGGCGCCGCGGTGGCGCAGCCGCGGCCGCAGCCGCAGCAGCAATCGCACTCGCAGTCGCCAGCCCGTCGGCGTGCCGCGCCCAAGAGTTCCGGTGTTCCGCTGGCCGTGCTCGTGGTCGCGGCCATCGGCATCGGCATCTTCGTGCTCACGCGCGTCGGGAGCCGCGACGACAAGGCCACGTCCCTTACCGCGACCTCGCCGCCGCCCAACGCCGACCCGACTCCGGCGACGAAGCCGAAACCGGCGCCCACGGTCCCCGACGCGCCCGAGACGCGCGCGCCATTGCCGTCGTCACCGCCAGCATCCGCGCCATCGCCACCACCGGCGAACAAGGTGCCTGAGCCGAAACCCGCTGAACCGAAGACCCCCGAGCCGAAGGCCGTCGAAGTCGCCCCGCCGACGATCGAGTGGCGGCAGCCGGAGATCGGCGTGCCATTGTCGGGCAAGGTGACCGTCGAGGTCGCGGTCGCGAGCACCGTTCCGCTCGAGGCAGTGCGCATCGCCAACGAGAACGCGACCTGTGCCACACCAGTGAAGAGCGGCACATCGAACTGGTCCGCCGATGTCGAGCTCGCAGCGGACCGCAGGCCGATCGTCGTGCAGGTCGTCTACGCCGCAGGCAAGACCACCTCGATCGAGTCGGCGCGCGTCGGCGTCGACCTCGCCGGCAGCCCGATCGCGACGACGCTCGGCATCGTCGTGCAGCCGATCCAGCCAGCCGAGTTCCGGATCGGCGCTTCGCTCGTGCAGATCTCGCGCCCGTTCTGGATCGCCGAGAACGAAGTGTCGCGCGGCCAGTGGCGGGCGCTCATGCCGGCAGCGGATGGCGACGCCGACGACGCGATGCCGGTCGCGAACATCCCGTGGTCCGCCGCCGTCGATTTCTGCCGGCGACTGACGCTGCGCGAGCGCGCGTCGGGGCGCCTGCCGAAGGGCTACCAGTACGGGCTGCCGCCCGAGGCATGGTGGGAGTGCGCATGCCGCGCCAACGACGACGGCGCTTCCCCCGCAGCGCACATCGACAAGCTTGTGCCCGTGCACGAGGGCAATCCCGGCAAAGCACGCCTGCGCAACATGCACGGCAACGTCGCTGAATGGTGCGCGGACAACATCGGATCGGCTACCTGGCCGCCGAAGGTCCTCGATCCGATCGCCACAGGCGCCAGGGAACAGGTCGCGCGCGGCGTCGCCTACACCGACCTCGAGCAACCGTCGGCACAAGTGCGGCAGGGCTGGCCAGAAGCGACCGCAAAGAAGAAGATCGGCTTCCGCGTCGCGCTGCTGCCGCAGCCCACAGGAAAGTAGGATGCCCAATCACCTCCTCCCGACACTCGTCCTGATCGGTGCAGCTTGCGCGCCGGCGTTCGCCCAGACGGGCCTGCGCGCGCCGCTGCAGGCCTGGCTCGCGAAAAAGGAGAGCCCGTCGCAGTACGAGGACTGGTTCGTGCCGTTCCGCAAGGTGCTGCTGCTCGCGAAGAGCACCAAGTGCGCGCTCGTGCCGAACGGCGGCTCCGACGCGCTGCTCTACGACCTGCTGCCCGGGATCGAGCCGCTCGACGACGGCATGGAGGCCTTCGCCGCAGAGCACGCTGGCGCGTTGCCCGAGAACGGCATCGCCAATCTGCTGATCCTCGCTGCCGCGTTTCGCGCGAACGGCGACTCGCTCGAACCGCTGCTGCCCTGGCTGCTGCTGCTGCAGAAGCGCGGCCGGGCCGACGCGCGCGTCGAGTTGTGTCTGTTCGAGGCGTGGGGCACTGACGCGCTCGACTGCAGCGCGAGCAAGGCCGCGGCGGAGCGGCTCAAGAAGCTCGACGAGAAGAAGCTCGACGAGGCGCTGCGCGCGTTCTTGCACGAAGCGAAGGCGTTTCCCGCCGGCAAGCCCGGCACCGTGCAGCGGCTCGTGAACCAGCTCTGCGCCGACAAGCTCGACAAGGGAGCGCGGCTCGGGGCCCGCCCGCTGACCCGCGCTTTCGTCGTCGAGATCGAGAAGGACTACGAGCTCGCGATGCAGTTCGGCGACTTCGGCCGTGCGGCGTCGTGCCTCGAAACGATGCTGCTCGCGAATCCGAAGGACTGGAGTGCGCAGCTGATGCTCGAGGCGAGCGGTGCCAAGGTCAAGGGAGCGCGGTTCGCTGACCGCTACAAGGATGCGAGCCCGGACGAGCGCGCCGCGATCGACGCGCGGCTGCAACGCCTCGGCCTCGCCCACGTCGCCCCCGGCCAGAGCGTCGCTGCGGCCGCGCAAGCAGTGCGCGACGGCGCTCTCGACTTCTTCCGCGACGACCTCGGCGACCGCGTCAAGAAGCTCGACGCGACGATCAAGACCAGCGAGAAGGAGTACGCCACCAAGGTCGACAAGGCGAAGGACCTGCGCGAAGACGTCGCGGAGCTGCAACGCAAGATCAAGAAGTTCGAGCACATCGTCGGCATGCGGCGCGAGTGCCGCGACTGGCGGCTCAAGGTCGACGAAAAGAACGCCGAGGCGCAGAAGCTCGACGCCGAAGCGGCGAAGGAGCTCCAAACGAAGTTCGGCATGGAGGTGGAGAGGAGGGGTCTGCAGGGTGAGATCGACGACGTGAAGAAGCGGCGCAGCGAGTTCAGGTTGCAACGGGCGCCCGGCGAACCCGAGCCCGAGGAGCCGCGCGAGGCGGCCGCGCTCCAACGATCCGGGCCACCTGCCGGACAACCCGCACCCGCAGCGCCCCCGTTGGTCGACTTCGATGCGGCGCTGCCGCAGGTGGAGGAAGTGCGCAAGGCCACGACCGACCTCGAGCGAGGCCAGCTCGAGGTTGCGCGCAAAGCCCTCGCGGCAGCGAAGGACGCGCTCGCGAAAGGGTCGGCCGATGCGACGACCCAGCGCATGATCGCGGTGACGAGATATCGCCTGGCCGAGTGCCTGCAGCGGCTCGCCATGCAGAGGGCCCGCGAGACGCGCAACGAGGCCGAAGCCGAGGTAACGCTCCGCGACGCCGACCGTGAGTTCGCCCGCGTGACGGGCGACGACTGTGGGACCGCGAGGGAAGGCAGCTCGCTGAACGCCGCGGCGCTGCGCTCGCGCCTTCTGATCAACACGACCCTCTATTGCTTGTACCGCGATCTGGAAAAGGCGAATCCGAGGGACGGGGCCGTTCGCAAGAAGCGCGACGACTATGCCAAGACGGCGAACCGGCTGCTCGCCGAGCTGAAGGACTCGTTCGCCTGGGCGACTTTTCCCGACGGCCGGCGAATCTACGAAGTGGCGAAGGCAGAAACGGAAGCAGCGCTCGGGCGCTGACCGATGCCGGTCGACGCGACGCTGCTCCGCGTGCGCGCATTCATGCCATGGCTCGCCGCCTCGTCCCGATGCGCTGCCAGCAGGCACTCGCGGACCGGATCAGCGCTTTCGCGCCCAAGCGCGACCACTGCGCAGGTCGAGCGTCCTTGCCGGCACTCAGCTGGCCGCGAGCAGCGAATCTCGGATCCTGCCGAGCGCGCGCACGAAGACCTCGGGTTGATCGAGCCCGGCCGCGAGCACGAGGGAGCCCTGGATGCGCACGACTGCCTCTTCGGCGCGGGTCTTCGCAACGGTGCGATGCTGCCCGGCCTCCAGACACAGGTGCTCGAACGCTTCGAGCAGCGCTTCGAACATTCTTCGCAATGGCTTCGCGAACTTCTTGCGGTCCGCGCTGGCACACAGTCGCTCGAGCAGGCACGCGAGACGTCCCGAGTCGTACACCTCTTCGACGACGCTGAGGAAGGCGTTGAGCCTCGCGCGAGGTGTTCCTGCTCCGCGAACGCGCACGATCGCAGGCTCGAGCCGGCTCGCCAGGTGCGCCATGACCTCGCTCGCCATCTCGGCCTTGCCACCCGGAAAGTGGTGATAGAGGCTCGACTTGCCGAGCCCGGTGACCTCCGCGATGTCCGTCAGCGATGCGCCGTCGTAGCCGCGTTGCCGGAAGAGGAGCATCAAGCGGTCGAGGATCTCTGGCTTCGTCAACAACGCGGCCGGCATGCGTCGCACCATTCTCTCATGTCTGCAGCGGCGGGTTGAAGGGAGAACGCTCGACGAGCTCCCAGCGGATCGACTGCGGCAGCGGCAGCTGGATCCAGCGCGAGACCATGAAGTCCCAATAGCGCCCGGTTGCCGCGCCTGCGCCGGGAGCAGGCGCCGGGTCGAGCGCGACGGTCACGGAACCGCTGAGCTGCAGCACGCATCCGCCATCGAAGTCGACGACGGCGAGGCCGGCGCGGTTGGAGACGACGAGGTTGCCGAGGGTGTTGTAGAGACCGTTGCCCGCGTACTCGGGCACGCGAATCGTACGTTCGTCCCTGATCTCGAGGAAGCCGGGCTCGCCTCCCCGATGGGACGCGTCGGCGCCGCGCGTCGGATGACAGCTCGCGACGAACATGGTGTCCGCGCGGCGAACGAGCGCCTGGCGCTCGGGATCGAGGGAATCACCGCGCGCGCTCGCGGCGCTCGCCCGCGGGGCCCCGTCGGTGTCGCACAGGACGCGCCGTTGGATGTACTTCGGGCAGTTCACGTATGCCTCACGAACCCCGAGCTCGACGCGTTCCTCGGTCGCCGACGAGACGAAGCCATTGATGCGATAGCGCCAGCGCGAGCCGAGGTCGATCGCGAGGATGCCGAGCATGCCGCCGGCCCCGAGATTCTCGAGCAGCGCGTCGCCGGGCGATACGCACGCGCGCGAACGATCGATCGTGACGACGCCCCCGCTGGTGCGCGCGAAGCCCTTTGCTCCGAAGACCAGCGATGCCCACGGTGACCCCGCTTCGTCCACGGTCGCGAGCACCAGCATGCGCTGTTGCGCGAGGAATGCAGCCGGGGCGGGCGGCACGGCGCCGCAGACCAATCGCGCGTGGCGCTCCGCGACCGGTCGTTGCCCGGTCGCCTCTTGCACGCGCAACTCCCCCTCGTGAAAGACACCGTCGTCTCCAGGCTGCGCGGGCACGAACGTCGGCTTCGCCATCGCGCGCTCAGAACGTCAGGAGCTGGTAGCCGTTCGCCGCGTACTTCGCGAGGCTCGTCAGCCCGGGCGTGCCCGGAACCGGATTGTCAGAAAGCAGGTCGAAGCCGTGCTCCTGCGCTGCCTCGAGCGCGCCGAACACCGTCGCACAGCCTAGCGACGCGCCCGCGACCCTGTCGGCAACGGCATTGTAGAGAGCGTGCGCGGGGTGATCCGCTCGGGTCAGCACTCCCGTCCAGCGTGTTCCAGCTCCCAGGAAGACCAGCACGACGTCCTGGTTCGTCGCCTTGAACTCGTACGTGGCGGCCAGCGCATTGAAGACGCGGCCGAGGGCTTCTTCGCCGCCCTTGGGATCCGACAAGACGATCACGGCAGTTTTCATGCTGTTTCCTCGGGTCATGTTCGGCGCACGAATCCGGGGGTTGATCCAGACCGAACGATCGGTACAATACGACAGGACGCGAGGTGCTGTCAAGGCCGAGCACCTCGACCTTCGGAACGCAGGCCACGGGCATCGAGCAGCGAGGACGTGATGGAACCGATCGGTCGTGACGAGCTACGGCTCTCGAGGCGAGACGTGCTGGTTGGGATCTCGTGTGTCGTGGCAGCTCAGTCGTGCCGGGCGCCGACGAAAACCGCCTCCACGGGACCTCCGCCACAGCTCGACCCGGTGATGGCGGACTTCGTCGCGCAGTGTGTCGCGGCCAACCGCGGCGATCGGGCACAGGACGCCGTGAGCGAGATCCTTGCCCGCCGCGTGGGCGACCCGCGCGCGACGCTGAAGGCGATCGGTGAACCGACCAAGGCCGGGATCACGGTGTTCCATCGCTCGCAGACGCTGACCATCTTCGCGGCGACCTGGACGCCGCAGATGAACCTGATGCCGCACAACCACCGGATGTGGGCGCTGATCGGCATCTACACCGGGCGGGAGGACAACATCCTGTGGCGACCCTCCGGGCAGAGGCTGTCGGCGTATGACGCGAAGGCGCTGTTCGAAGGCGACGTGGCCGCACTGCCGGATACCGCGATCCACTCGGTCACCAACCCACTCGAACGATTCACCGGCGGCATCCACATCTACGGCGGCGACTTCTTCGCGACGAAGCGGAGCCAGTGGAACCCCGAGACCCTGGTCGAGGAGCCTTCCGACGGCGAGGCGATCCGGCGCATCTTCGAGCGAGCCAACGAACGCTCGCGTACTGACGAAGGAGGGGAGCGTCGCCCGGTGTGACCCATCGAGGCGCATCGCGAGGGACGACACCTCGCACGGTCGGCGCAGGTCAACGCACCAGATGGCGCAACGGCGCCGGCACCTGCCCCCAGATCCCGCGCGCCAGCGCTTCCGCGTCGTGCGTCAGTCCGGCCAGCTCGACCTGCAACGGCATCAGAGCCCGGTCGGCGGTGCCGGCGAGCGGCAATCGCCAGGTGTCTGCACGGCTCGGCTCGGCGCGCGGTCCAGCGGCGTCGCCGTGGGGCCAGGTGGCGAACCCGGCGATCGTGCACGCCGCGGCGAGCGACAGCAGCAAGCGTGGTGCGCGGCGTCGCCGCGGCGGCAGCGAGGCGAGACTCGCGAGCAGGGCCGCGCGTGCACCTGCGGACGGCATCCCACAGAAAGCCTCGGCGTCGCGCGTGAGTCGGGCGCCGACTTCGTCCTCACGATCGGCCTGGTTCATCGCACCTCCAGAAACGGGCGTTGGCCGCGCAGCAGCGTGGCGAGCTGCGCCCGCGAACGCGACAGCAGCGTCCGGATGGCACCTTCGGTCTTGCCGAGCACGTCGCCGATCGTGGCCGCAGGCAGACCCTCGACGTGACACAGCCACAGCGCGCTGCAGCTCGTCCGCGGCAGGGCTCGCTCGGCGAGCTGCCACAGGTTTCGACTCTCGTCGTGGGCCGCGGCGAGCGCCGCCGGATCGCGTTCGTCGGCGATTTCGCCGAGCGGCTCGGTCCGCGCGCGCGCGCGGGCGCGGCGCTCGCTGTGCGCGATGTTCGCCGCGAGACGCAGCAACCAGGGGCGGAATGGCAGCGCGCGGTCGAAGAGATGCAGCTTTGTCCAGCAGCGAACGAACGCGTCCTGCTGGACCTCTTCCGCGAGCCGTGCGTTCCCGGTGTGCACGCGCAGGAAGCGGTACAGCGCCAGCTCGTGGCGCTGCACGAGTCGGGTGAACGCCTCGGAGGAGCCGCCGCGCGCCCGAGCCACGAGGTCGGCATCGGTCTCCGCGGCGCGCGTTTCTGTGTCCCGGTCGCGGCCCACGGCGCTCACTTTCCCGTTTCGCGCGTGGCCGGGGGGCGCGCTCGATCGCGCGCCAGCTCGTGCAACGCGCGCCGCAGGACGTCGCTCGCGACGGCGACGTCCAACCTGACCGCCTTGCCGTCGGCACTCGCCGCGGCCCGGTGCCACGCCTCGACCAGGACCTCGGGTACTTCCGCATCCTCCGGCGCCAGCAACGTCGCCAGTGCCTTCAAACCGTTGACGACCGCCGCGATCTGGCGCGCATCCCGCACATCGCCGGTGTCGATCGAAGCCGTGAGGCGCAGCTCGCCGTCGTGCTCGGCGAACTGCAGCGAGACGTCGTTGGCCTTCTGCAGGACGCGGCTATGTGGGTCGTCGCCCAGCACGTTGGCGATCGGCCCGCGCACGGCGACGAACAGCAGGCACCCCGGGCGCATGCCGGGCGGCAGCGCCGCGGGCTCTCGCGGATCGCGCATGGCACCTGCCAACGCTGCGACGGCGGCGGCGTCCTGTCCGAGCAGCAGGACGCGGGTGTGATCGTCGATCGCGAGACGGTGCAGGAGCATCGCCGTGTCCGGTTGGTCCGGCGGCGGAAGTGCGCCGAGCGCTCGAGCCAGCTTGGCCGCCGGGAGGCGCAGCAGCTCGACTCCGCCCGACGCCGCCGGCTCGCATGCGCCGCTCGCGCGCAGGCGTTCGAGCAGGACGTCGATGCGCGCGTTGGTGCGGGCCGCGAGCACGCTCGGGCCGGGCGGCGAGCCGATCACCGCGACGCTGCCGACGTCCGCGATGGGATCGAATCCCCAGCGCCGGGAGAAGCGCTCGAGGGAGTCGTCACCGGCCGCCTCGGTACCGGCCGCTTCGGTACCGAAGTCGAGGTGGATGTGTCGCCGCGCCTCGCGCAGCAGTTCCGGGCCGATCAGGTCGCGCAACGCGTCGAGCTGCAGCCAGCAGACGAGCTCGCTCCGGGTGGGCAGGACGCGCAGCAAGGCGTCCTGCGCCGCCACGGGGGCCGCGATGGCGGCCGCAAGGAAGGACGAGATCAGTGACTTCATCGCGAACGACTACGCCTGGTCCGGCGCCGACGTTACTGCATCGCGCCATCTCCCTCTCTGCTGCCCGTGCGCGTGAAGACGATCGTGCTCGAACGCGAGCACTGACGGCTGCACGCGCTCCGAGCCGGTGACGAATCGACCCTAGGAGGAACACCCGAGTGCGTGCGGGCAGGGGGCAGAGCTATCTCACGCCCCAGCAGCTGCAGCTGCTTGGTAGATCCTCTCCCATGCACACCCCATTCGCGATGTGTCTTGCCGCAACGGCTCTCGTTGCACAAACCAGCACCGTCATCGATCCCCGGCTCGCGGGCGTCCTCGAGCCCGATGTTGCCGCGCAGTTCTTGCTGCCGCTCCATGGCTTCTCGGCGGCACAGCTCGCCTACTCCCCGGTGCCTCTTCCTGCGCTGCGGGTCGGTGCGACGACTGTCTACGCCCCGGATCCACTGTTGTGCTCGGCGAACTACGTCGGAGCCGAGGTGGCACAGCTCGTGTTCGCCATGCCGGGTGTCATCGTGCTGCTCGATGCGTCGCCGTCGCTCGGGCTGTACGTGCTTGCAGTTCCCTCTTCGACCTGGTCTCTGCCCGCGGGCATCTGCATCGACGGTGTGCACGGGCAGCTCGTGCTGCTCGACGCCGCCGTGCCGCGCTTGCTGCGCATCGACCTCGCGGACCTGCGCGCGGGAAATGCGCAGTTCCAGACGACGCCGTTGCCCGCTGCGTGGAGCACGGTCAGGGGAATCGCTCTCGACGTCGCGGGCGATCGCATCATCGGCTTCCAGCCGGCAACGGGCGAACTGCTGCAACGCTCTGCTGCCGACCCGAACCCGAGCGGTGGGATGTTGCGGCCCGTGCCCGCAGTGCTCGGGTTCGGCTTCGCGCCGACCGAGAGCCCCGACCACGACCTGTTCGTCGTCGATGGCGACCAGCGCCTGCTGACTTCGCAGTGGACGTGGACTGGCGTGGGAATCGACGACGATAATGCAACGCTGCTGGCAACCGTGGCGACGAGCTCGTGGTCGCCTCCGAGTCCAGACCCGTCGGGGATCACCTACGACAACCTGCGCAATCGGCTGATCCTCTCCGACGGCGAAGTCGAGGAGATGCCGCTCTACGCGGGGGCCAACGTGTTCGAGAGCAGTCTCATGGGCGTCCTGTCGCGCACGAGTACGACGGTCGGCTACTCGATCGAGCCTGTCGGGATCACATTCGACAGCGCGACGCGCACGTTCAGCATCTCCGACGACGACGCCGATCGCATCAACGTCGTGGACGCGGGTCCAGATGGGTTGCTGCACACCCCGGACGACACGAGGCGCTGGTTCAGTGTGGCCAACTGGCCCACGGACGCCGAAGACGTCGCCTTCGACAGCGCGAGAGGCGAACTGTGGATCGCCGGCGGCGAGACCAACAAGGTCCACCGGCTGCGACCCGGCAACAACGGCATCTTCGACGGCACCCCTCCGGTCGGCGACGATCAGATCCTCTCGATCGACCTGCCCCCCTTCGGAGTGACCGATCCAGAGGGTGTCGCGGTGCGTCCCAGCGATGGCGGCGTCTACGTGGTGGGCGTGCCGAAGACGCGGCTCCTGCACCTGGATAGCTCGGGGCAGTTCGTGCGGGCCATCACGCTGCCGAGCACCGGGCTCCGCAAACCGGCGGGGCTCGTGTTCGCGCCGCGGTCATCGGGGACCGGGGACAGCCTCTACCTGGTCGACCGCGGTGTCGACAACGATTTCGATCCGAGCGAGAACGACGGCAGGGTGTTCGAGTACGGGGTGCCCTTGGCAACAGCACCACCCGTGAACCAAGCCCCTGTCGTCAACGCGGGGCCCGATGTCGCGACCGCGGTCACGTCGTCGGCGCACCTTGCGGGCACGGTCAACGACGACGGCCTGCCGGGTGGTCCCTTGACGATCCAATGGAGCCAGCTCTCGGGCCCTGGCCAGGCGAACTTCACGGCGCCAACGCAACCCGTGACCGACGCCACGTTCTCGGCATCCGGCAGCTACACACTCCAGCTCAGTGCCTTCGATGGCCAGCTCACGGGTACGGATACGTGCGTGGTCACCGTGCAGTCAGGGAACCAACCGCCCGTCGTCAATGCCGGGCCCGATGTCACGACCGCGGCCACGCAGTCGGCGCACCTTGCTGGCCATGTCCAAGACGACGGCCTGCCGGGTCCGTTGACGATCCAATGGAACCAGCTCTCGGGCCCTGGCCAGGCGAACTTCACGGCGGCAACACAGCCCGTGACCGACGCCACGTTCTCGGCATCCGGCAGCTACACGCTCGAGCTCCGCGCCTACGATGGACAGTACTTGAGCACGGATACGTGCGTGGTCACGGTGCAGACAGGGAACCAACCGCCCGTCGTCAATGCCGGGCCCGATGTCACGACCGCGGTCACGCAGTCGGCGCAACTTGCTGGCTATGTCCAAGACGACGGCCTGCCGGGTGGTCCACTGGCGATCCAATGGAACCAGCTCTCGGGCCCTGGCCAGGCGTACTTCACGGCGGGAACGCAACCCGCGACCGACGTCACGTTCTCGGCGCCCGGCAGCTACGCGCTCGAGCTCCGCGCCTACGATGGACAGTACTTGAGCACGGATACGTGCGTGGTCACGGCGCAGACAGTGAACCAACCGCCCGTCGTCAATGCCGGGCCCGATGTCACGACCGCGGTCACGCAGTCGGCGCAGCTTGCTGGCTATGTCCAAGACGACGGCCTGCCGGGTGGTCCGCTGGCGATCCAATGGAACCAGCTCTCGGGCCCTGGCCAGGCGTACTTCACGGCGGGAACGCAACCCGCGACCGACGTCACGTTCTCGGCGCCCGGCAGCTACGCGCT
>DASRJH010000203.1:0-23422 GCA_035649575.1 Planctomycetota bacterium | reverse complement strand
GGTTCGCGAGGTTCGCAGGCAACGGGCCACGCACGACGTGAAGTCCGAGCAGCGCTTCGCTGCGACTGAGCGGAACGAGCTCCGCTCTGAGCCGCAGTGGGACCGCCTCACCCTCTCGCGCGTCCTCGACCGCGAACGGTCGCAGCGGTGAGGCGACGACCTCGGGCAGATTGCGCAGCTTGCCGCCCTCCGCAGCGGCAACGCGCACGAGCCGCGTCACCATCGCCTCGTCGTCGGCCTCCGTGAGCCCTGGCTTGAGTCCTTCGGGCACCGCGGCCTGGGGCAGCGTGAGCACGGAACAGTGCACACGAGCCCGGACCACCTCGTCCATGGCCAGCAACTGCTGGAACGCCTTCTCCGCGGCCTGCACGGCCTCCTTCGCACCGTGCGCGTGCAGCGTGGTTCCGGTCACCTGCATCTGAGGTCGCTGCGCCGAAGGGTTGCGATCAGTCCACCAACGAAACAGCAGGTCCGCGAAGCGAGCAGGCGCGCGGCGCCGCGGCAGGGCGGCCACGTCGAGGCCGCCGTCGTAGCAGTCGAGCGCCTGTACGTTGATGTAGTGACAGATTTCGTCGCGCACCGGCACCGGTGCCGCAGGTGCCTGCTGCGCAGGCAGGAACCCGATCAGGCCAGCGAGTACGGCGACGCTCATGTTGCCACTGTAGCGCGCGCGGCTCGCGGCGCCTTGCTGCGTGTTCGCAACAGTCCCCGCGTGAGCTCCGCGGGTGAACGCGGGTGCCGCGAGGCTGCGTGGATCTTGGCACCGCGGCGGCACCGGCGCACGATCACCGCGGTCGAGCCGTGGCAATCACCAGGCGAGAACCGTGTAGCCGAGCGTGGTCCCGAGACCAGTCGGTGTGATCGAGACTCCCTGCATCCAGAGCGTCAGCGGCCGCACTGCGGCCGGCAGCGGCAAGTAGAAGGTCTGCGGATACGGCGCGTAGATCACGAGATCCGGCGAGGGCAGCAACACACAAGGGGTCGCGGATGTCGTGGGCAGCGCCTGCGGGAACGGACCGAGACCCAGGACGACGATGCCAGTCGGGGGCGTTCCGTAGACGAGAGTCTCGATGCCCTGACCGACGAACGATGGCAACACCTGCAGCATGTCGTTGCTCGCGCACGGCATCGCGACCGGCGACACGGTGAGATTGTTGGCTGGACGGATCGTCACGTGGAGACGGAGTGCGACGGAGCCAGGCCCGGTCTGCGTGACCTGGCTGCGCAAACGAATGGCGATCGGTGTGGGACCGAGAACTCTCCAATACGTGCCGGAAGGCAAGCCCGTCTCGAAGAGCTCGAAGATCCCGTCGTCGCCCAAGTCGATCCCGAACGTCGGCGCAAACGCGCCCGGGCTTGCTGTGAGAACGCGCGAGAGCTCGATCTCGACGGGCACCGGCGACGTCGCGCTGAGGTGGGCGAGCAGTTCGCTCGGGGAAGTGCTGCCAAAAGCCGGACGGGCCAGTCACGAAGGCGCCCTGATACCAGGAGACGATCCCCTCGAGTTCGTAGACGCGCGCGTCCCACAGGCTCGCCGTCACAGCGGCCGGGGTCTGCGCGAGGAGCTGCACGTTCCCGTTCGTGTTCGGCGGCACGGAGTCCGTCACGAGGTTCGAGCCGGGGTCGAACGCGGTCGCCACCACCTGCGTTGCCGTGCTGATCGACACCGAAACGGTCTGGGCAAACAATGGTCCGCCGAGCAGCGAAAGCGACAGGACAGTGAGCAGTCGATGAATCATGAGAGCCTCCTGGCGTCGTGTGTACCCACGTGGTCCGCGCCCGTAACTGCGTGGTCCTCGTGTGCGGGACAGCTCAGCCGCCGATCGTGAGATCGACGAACGCCCAATAGAGGCACGACGTGTCACCGGTCTCGCGCACGCGCTGCAACATCACGTCGGGCTGCAGCACCGGTTTCAGCGTGCGGGCGACCTTGCCGTTCACTGCGATCGTCACCGACTCGCCGAAGTCGACGAGTTCCGGATCGAGGTAGATCCGCACGCGGCCGACGCCTTGCGTGGTCACGTCGACGCGGTTGGCGGCGACGGTGCCCGCGAGGTAGCCGCACTGCTTGCGCACCGCGTCCCACACGACCTCGAGCTGCTTGTCGCGATCCGCGGGCCAGTCGCCCTGCACGACGATCTTCGCGGCCGGGTCCCATTCCTTCGGCTTGCGATCGAGCGCGCGCAGCCAGTAGTGCGCGCCGTCCTCGACGTGGTTGAAGCGCTTCTCGATGCGGCGCGGGTGCGCGTTGCGGACCACAGGCGCGAGTTTCCCCATCGCTTCGCCGATCCCCATGTGCCGCATCTGCTGCTCCTCGTGCGCCTCGATGCGGTAGTTCCACTCGCGGAACTTCGCGACGGCGTAGCGGCACGACTCGATGCCGTGGTCGAACGTCGTGTTGAAGACCGTGAAGACCGCGAAGCTGCGCGCATTGGTCAGGAACACGCCGCCGCTCGCCTTCCAGCCGCCTTCGTGCACGAGGCCGCCGTTGCACGGGAAGATGCCAGCCCAGCGATCCGCGGCCAGAAAGCCCACGTCCCAGGTCGCATGTCCGCCGCGCCCCGAGCCGATCATGTAGACGCGGTCGGGATCGATCGGTAGCGTGAGCAGCAGGGTCCGCATCGGACCCGCGTGGCGGCGATGCTCGTGCACCGACGGGGCGTAGCTGTTGTCGCGCTTCTCGTCGGGCACGAGGAACACGTAGCGGCCTGCGCGCGTGCCTTGCTCGAGCAGCTCGCGCTCGAACTGCACGGTGGAGGTGGCGTCGGGCACGTAGACGACGAGCGGGAACAGACGGTCGCCGCTGGCCGGTCCCGCGAGCCTCGCCTCGTTGCGTTCCTGGTCCTTCCCCGTGATACCCGCGGCGAACTCGTAGTGCGCATCGATCGCGCCGCGCGCGTCGACCTCGGCGGTCGCCGGCACGAATGACTTCTTGCGCACGACGTCCGCGAGCAGCGCTTCGTTGCCGCGCGCGAGCTTCACGACCGGCGCGAGCGCACTGGCCGCAGCGCGGTCGTCGGCCGCGAAGTAGGCCGCCACGGCGCGCGCGATCTCGTCGCGCAGTCCAGTGCCTGCCGGGGGCGCTTGCTGCGCACCTGCGACGCCGACCGACAGCAATGTCGCGAGCAGCAGGCATGCGCTGCTCGAGGCAATCGTGAGGACGCGAACTCGCACGGTGGCAATCTATCGGCTTCCCGACGCCCGTGTCGCGGCCGCGGTCGTGGCCACACGATCAGAACGGCGTGAACTGCAGGCCCGCGGAAGCAGACCATGTGCCGTTCTCGACCGCGAAGACCTGAGCGAACAGGTCGAGGCCAGCGAGGGTCGGCACCTTCGGGATCGGCAGCGGCGCGGTGGCGCAAGCGGGAGAAGGGAGGCAGGAGGGGGGACCCCAGGGAGACCAGCCGTACAAGACGGCGGTCTGGAGCGACAACATCTGCGCCGTTCCCGGATCCAGAAGCAGGTCGACGAAGAAGGGCGCCGGCAGTGGGATCGGCGGGTTGCTGTGGCCCTTCGAGATCACGAACAGGCACAAGGTTTGCGGAGGCCACCACCACCACCCCCACGCCGTGATGACCGTGAGCCCGAAGTTGGCGTTGCCCAGCGTCGGAAGTTCGGGATTGGGCGGACCCGACGAGCTCCCACCAAAGCCGGAGGGCACCGTGATCCAACTCGGACCACTTGGAGGGCTCGCTGCGCCGAATGTGTTCATCGCCGGCCGGATCGCAGTCCCATCGATGAGGACAGGGCAGGTCGTCACCAGGGTCGGTGTCGAGTACTGGTAGGAGGAGAACGGCGTGCTGCGCAGCACCTGCCCCGTGGTGTAGTCGCCGATCAGCACGTCGCCCGTCACTGTGTCCAGCGCTAGCGCGCTGGGCTGGCCCGGCCCCGGCAGACTCCCCAAGACCAAGCCGGGGGACCACGTGGCGAGGAAGTGCAGCGCGTTCACGTTGCCCGGCGCGCGCTGGCCGATGGTGGCGATCAAGCATCCGTACTGGCGGACTGCCAGGTTCAGCACCGCATCCGGCAGCGTGGCAAGCAGCGTCGGCGTGACCGGCCCGGTGCCGCCCAGCGGGATCTCGTAGATCAACGACGTGTAGGGGCCCGTGCCCGTGACGCGGCCGAGATACGCGAACTGCCCATCCGAATCGACCGCGAGCGCGTTCGCGATGCCGTTCATGGTCGTCGACGTGGTGATCGGCACCACGGTGCCTGGCGTGCCCGGCGGTCCGAGCCTCGGCCGGACCCAGCCGAGCGAGGCGTTCGCGAGCGGGCCCGACGCCAGCGGTGCCCTGTTGCTGACCAGGAGGTCGGGGCCGACCCACGCCATCTGGTTGGTGGACCCGGAGCCGAAGGCGGCGATGCCAAGCGTGTACGCGGACGATGCGACGACCGTGCTGCCATTCAGAGTCAGCAGGAACACCTGGACGGGCTGTCCGCTCGGCGCATGCGTGCCCACGACGAGGTTGCCTGCGTCGTCCACGAGCACCGAGGCTGCGCCGCAAGGTTGTGCGAGTCCGGCTCCGGTGATCGCGGCAGGCAGTGCGCCCTGGATCGGCACCGACGTGCCGGGCACCAGCGGATGGAACATCGTGAGGCCGCCCGGCTGGGCCGCCGTGCCGGCGGAGTTCGAGGCGACTGCCCAGCCGCGCGGAACCTGCGCGTGGGCGGCCAGCGCGAGACAGAAGATCGGGATGCAGCGGAGGCAGGTGGTCATGGTTCGGCTGGAGATGGTGATGGTCAGGTGGCCGCGCACCGCGGCCCGGACTGCCCAATGCAACCTCGGGCTCGAAGTCTCGCAGGATCCTGCGGTTTCCGCGAGACTCCTGCTGGCGGCGGCGTGCGCAGGCGATCCGCGGCGGGGAGCCGCTCGTGGTGCCGGAGCTGTCCGCGGCACAGCAGGCGCTCGAGGTGCTACGCTTGAACGCGTTCGCGTGGGCGCGCGTCGCGCGAGGGGCCAAGACGGTGTACGGCGAGGAGGCACTTGGGCTTGCCGCCGCACGGCTGGCAGCGACCAAGGCAAAGGTCACGCCGGCCGCCAGCAGGAGTCTCGCAAATAGCCGCACGGATCCTGCGAGACTTCGAGCCCGAGGTTGCATTGGACAGTGCGGGCCGCGGTGCCGCGGCCTGCCGGTGTCCGAGGTACACGCAAACTGCTCTAGCACGATGTTGCGCCACTTCGGAGCTGCCGCTCAATGGGGCAGGCTGGCAAAGTTGGGCCAGGTTCATTGGTCGCTCGAAAAGGAGGTCAGTCGCATGCGGCAGGCTCTCATTGTGACAAGCTTTCTCAGCATCGTGGGCTGTACGAATGCGCCGTTGGGGAGAGGATTCGACGTCCTCATGCCTGTCCGGTCCGAGGCGGTCCCGGGCGCCGTACCAGGCGCGCGCACTGCAGGGGAGGTTCCTGTTTCGCAGATCGGCGTTGGCGCCGAGTTCGGAGCGGGCGCTGACGCGACCGGAGCGCTGTTCCACGGTGAGTGGGAATTCGCGCTCGGCGAGCGGTTGGCGTTGGCGGCTCGGCTGCTGCACTTCACATACACGTGGGAGGGCGAAGGCGACTTCACCGACGACGCCGAAGAGGATGGCGAGGGCACTGGCGTGGGTGCCGAAGTGCGTTTCTATCCGCGCCGTGCCTTCGACGGGTTCTACGTCGGTGCGGGTATCGGCTTGTTCCCGATCGCGGAATGGGAGTACACCGACGGCAGCTTACGCGAGGAGGGGGACGACGTGTCGTTCGCCGGCCACGCATCCCTCGGCTATTGCATCCGCACCGGGCGCTCGTTCGCGATCACGCCGACGCTCATCATAGGCTCGTATGTGTCGGATTCGCCCGAGAGCGGTCCGTTCGGCGGTTTGGGCCTGAGCTTCAACTTCGGTCTCTGACGCCGCGGCCAGGAAGGGAACAATGAGGAGAAGACTCATCTCTGTTGCGTGCCTGATGCTGGCCGGGTGTGCGAGCGCCGGGCGTGACTTCGACGAAACCAAGGTCCCCAACATCAAGGTCGGGACAACGACGCGCGTCGAGATCGAGCAGTGGTTCGGCCTTCCCGTAAACCGCACCTCGCTGTCCGGGCAGCCAAACGGCGCAGTCATGCGATACACCTACACATACGCGAGGGCCACTTGGGGCGGCGCGAGCAGTTCGGGCAAGGCGCTCATCGTCGACTTCGACCAGAAGGACGTCGTCGTCGACCAGGCCTACTCGTCCCAGTAGTAGCCGTTCCCGCGCCAAACGCGCCCGTCACCTGCCGAGCGGCTTCTTGAGGCGGTCGACGCAGGCCTGGTCGAACACCTTGAGCAGGTCGTCGGCCGTGATGCCTTCGCTGGTGACTTGATGGCTGCATGCGATGAGCCCCTGCCGCCGCCGGTTCCGCTGCGGGTCGCCTCCCGTTCGTGCTCGAGCACCTTGTTGGCCACGGCCTTGTAGAGCCAGCCGCGGAACGCCTCCTCGCCCCGGTACTCGAAGCTGTCGAGTGCAAGGACCAGGGCGCAGCACGCCGATTGCACGAGGTCTTGCGACGACACTCGCGCGCACGCAGCAGCGGACTCATGCGCAGCCGCGCGAAGGCCCGCAGCGCCGGCAGGTGTTGCTGCAAACTCGCTGACCTTCTTGTCCAAAGAGCTCGCGAGCTCACCCTTCTCCTGCGCCAGTATGCTGTTCTCATCGGCGCGCTGGTTCGCGATCCGCTCCTGTTCCTTCGCCTTGCCCTTCTGCTGCAATGCTTCGGCGGCCCTGTCCTCGGCCCGCAGGTACTGCAGGAACGTGCCGATGCCGCCGCCGATCAGGGCCAACAGCACGATGCTCGCGGGGATCGTGTTCGTGCTGCTGCCGGGCGGCGCGTTCCTGATGGGCGCACAAGCCAAGGACAAGGACGGCCCGAACTTCGACCCCGACGCGCTCAGCGGCGAGTCTCTGGTGCATGAAGTGACGCTCGCACCGTTCTTCCTGTCGCGGCACGAACTGACTCGCGGTCAGTGGCAGCGGCTGACTGCGACCCAGCCGTTCTGGTGGAAGGAGGGCTTGTGCTACGAGGGCGACGAGATCCGGATCGGGCCCAGCCATCCGGCGGACTCGATCGACTGGGACGATGCGAACCGCTGGATGGAGCGGCATGGTCTTGTGCTGCCGACCGAGGCGCAGTGGGAGTATGGCTGCCGTGCGGGCACAACGACGCCGTGGTGGCCCGGACCGCAGGAGATGGATCTGCAGGACTGCGCCAACTTGCACGACCAGACGTCGGTGAAGCGCAAGAACAACTGGGGCACGCCGGCGCCGATCACAGATGGCTTCACGGCGATCGCACCGGTCGGCAGCTTCCGCGCCAATCCGTTCGCCCTGTTCGACGTGCATGGCAACGTGTGGGAGTGGTGCCGGGACTGGTCTGGGGACTACGACGCCTCTGTGCGCACGGGAGACGGCTACCGTTTGGTAGGGCCCGCCTCCAACCGCGTGAGCCGCGGCGGCAGCTTCGGCACCGTGTCGTCGCACGCGCGGTCGGCAGAACGATCCAGGAACGCTCCGTCGACCCGCCGCGACAGCGTGGGCCTGCGCCCCGCGCGGACTTCGCGACTCTGACCTGTTGATGCTCGCGGCGGTTTCACGCCGTCCACGCACCAACGACGCGCCGTGGCGCTGCAGGATTGGGCTACCTGCGCGCCACGTTGGAGGTGTACGAAGGGCTGGTGAAACGGGGACATTGACGGCTTCGTGCCGCCTGCAAGTTGCGCTGACCGGGCAACGCTACACTATGTTTGCGTATGCAGCTGGCCGACCTGGTGGCGTGCTCGAACGCGGTCGCCGCGACGCGCGCGCGCGGCAAGAAGACCGAGGCGATCGCCGCGACGCTCGCCGCCGCTGCCGCCGAGGAACGTCCGCTCGCGGCGCTCTGGCTCGCCGGCCAGCTGCGCCAGGACAAGATCGGCGTCGGGTTCGCCCAGGTTCGCGATGCGCTCGCGAGCGCAGCGGCAGCGACCGCGACGCTGACTCTCGCGGACGTCGACGGCGTGCTGGCGACCGTCGCCGAAACACGCGGCGCCGGTTCCGCAGCGCGCCGCCAGCAGGAACTCGCCGCGCTGTTCGCACGCGCGACCGAACCGGAGCAGCAGTTCCTCGCCGGACTGCTGACCGGCGAGCTGCGGCAGGGCGCCCTCGAGAGCCTCGTCCTCGACGCGATCGCGCGCGCCGTGAACCTGCCGCCGGCGGCGATCCGCCGCGCGCAGATGCTGGCGTCGGACCTGCGCGCCGTCGTCACCGCGGCGTTCACCGAAGGCGCCGCGGGCGTCGCGCGCTTCGATCTGCAGCTGCTGCGGCCGATCCAGCCGATGCTCGCGAGCCCCGCGGCCGACGTCGCGGACGCCCTCGCGCAGCTGCCGAAGGCCGCGTTCGAGTGGAAGCTCGATGGCGTGCGCATGCAGGTGCATCGGTGCTTTGACGACGTGCGCATCTTCTCGCGCACGCAGAACGACATCACGGGCTCGCTGCCGAACGTCGCGACGCTCGTGCGCGCGCTGCCCGCGCGCGAGCTCGTGCTCGACGGCGAAGTGATCGCGCTCGGCGGCGACGGGCGGCCCGCGCGCTTCCAGGACACGATGAAGGCGCTCGGCGAGCAGGGTCGCCCGATGTCGCCGTTCTTCTTCGACTGCCTGTATCGCGACGGCGTGAACCTGCTCGACGCGCCGACCGAGGACCGCGTCGCGGCGCTGCGCGAGGTGTGTCACGCGTCGAACCTCGTGCCGCGTCTCGTCACGACGGACCTCGCGGCGGCCGAGCAGTTCCTCGCGGATGCGCTCGCGCGGGGCCACGAGGGCCTGATGGCAAAGGACCCAGCGGCGCCATACGCGGCGGGGCGCCGCGGCGCGAGCTGGCTGAAGATCAAGCAGGCGCACACGCTCGACCTCGTTGTGCTCGCTGCGGAGTGGGGCAGCGGCCGTCGCCGCGGCTTCCTGTCGAACCTGCACCTCGGCGCCCGCGATCCGGACACGGGCGGATTCGTGATGCTCGGCAAGACGTTCAAGGGCCTCACCGACGAGATGCTGCGGTCGCAGACCGAAGCGCTGCTCGCGCGCGAGACGCACCGCGAAGGGCACGTCGTGTTCGTGCGCCCGGAGCTCGTCGTCGAGATCGCGTTCAACGACGTGCAGACGAGCCCGCACTACCCGGGTGGCATGGCGCTGCGCTTCGCGCGCGTCAAACGCTACCGCGACGACAAGATCGCCGCCGACGCCGACACCATCGCGGCGTTGCGCGCGCTGCACGCACGCGGCGGCGACGCGGGTTGATCCGACGGCTCGGCGACTGCTCCGGGCGAGCGGCGAACGCGCGCGAAGCGTGTCGGGGTGAACGCCTGGTCAGAACCCTGGCGGGGGTAGGTTGGCCAGGTGCGTGATCTCGGCGAGCAGCAGTTCGGACAGCGACTTGCCGGCATGTGCCGCCCGCGCCCTGAGCTTGCGGTGCACGCCGTCGGGAACGTTCCGGATCTGGATGTTCTTGGCGATCGGGCCCAGTGTCGATGCATGCACTTTGCATGTCAACCGGTGGCGGACTGACGCAGGCGAGGCGCCGCGTCATGGCAGCTGTCGTCGAGGACGTCGCGTGCTGGTTCACGGTGGTCCTCGAGACCGTGCCTCGGATCCAGCTCAATTGCTTGCGTGCGGCGGTTACGGTTTCCGCCGGTTCCCTCAGCTCGGGTTCGGTGGTTTTGGCGGCGAGGTGGGGGGTGGCCGGTAGGCCGGCGGCTGCTGCGGAGGATACGTCGGTGGCGGCGGATAGCCCTGCGGAGCGCCGGCTGGTGGCTGTGGCGGGTAGGCCGGTGGCGGCGGGTAGCCCTGCGGCGCACCCGTCGGTGGCTGCGGCATGCCCGGTTGCGGTGGCATGTGCTGCGGAAGAGACGCGCGCCGCTTCATGAACTCGAGACCCGCGCCGGTGAGGAAGGCGATGCCGCCGACGATCATCAGGATCAACCCGACCGTCGGCAGATCGAACTCGTCGCCGGTGCTTTCGATCGCGTAGCGGAGGATGGCCCCCAAGGTCACCACCGCCAAACCGATGCCCATCATCATGGTTGTTCTCGTTTCCTCGCGGCCGCCGGCGCGCGTTGCGCGCGCTGCGGCAATGGCGCGGAGCGTAGACCGTTGGCCGGGCCCAGACAGCTTCATTCTGGCAAGTTCGTGGCGTGGGCCCGGATCTGCGGTCACCTTGCCGGGCGGCTCGCGTCGCCGTCGAACTCGGCGCGCGGCGGCGGCTGGTCGAGCCCGACCTGGCCCACCGCGATGTCGGCGCGGCCGTAGCTCTCGGGGCGGAGTGGCGCGCCGAGCATGCCGCGCAGCAGCGCGAGCTGGCCGACGTGCGTCAGCGCGTCGGCGATCGGCCCTTGGAAGATCTTGGGCAGCGGTCGGCTCTGCGGCGCGCCGCGCGCGAGCTCGGCGTCGAGTGCGCCGAGGCCGTCGAAGAACCGCAGGCGCGCTGCCTGCCACGGCGCGGGCGGCCCAGCACGCCAGGTCGGATCGCCGCGCGCGAGACCCGCGGCCCAGTCCGCGAGGTCGCCGAGGTGGCCGAGCAGTTCGAGCGGAGTGCGCGTCGCCGGCGCGACGCGCCGCTCGGCGAGCTCGGGTGGGAAGTCGCGCAGCACCTTGCCCGCGCGGTAAGCGAGCGTGGCCACGGTGTGGCGGAGGAGACGGCGTTCGTCGTCGCTGGTCATGTTCGTTCGGGAACCAGCGACGATCCTACGCTGCGTCAGATCAGGATGACGAGACCCGCCCAGAGCCCGAGCGGGCCGTCGGGCCGCAGGATCGCGATCTGCGACAGCGCGGGGTTGTAGATCCCATCGTTCTGATTGAGGGTCTGGGGCGCGCCGCAGGTCCCGTAGGGAGCGATGAACTGATAGACGGCCGGATTGATCTGGAAGCCCGGCACGCCGAGCAGCTCGCCGAAGAAGAACTGCGTCGTCAGCACGGGCGCGGCGGTCAGCGTCGGGCGCACGCGCGCGTGGATGTGCGCGGTGCGGCCCACGTACCAGCCCGGGAAGACCGTGTCGAAGACACAGATGCCGTTGCTGTCGGTCGGCTGCACGCCGCGCAGCCAGGTCTGGCCCTGTGTGCCCTGGGACGCGAAGCCCGAGTAGACGCCGCACGCGTTCGCCTGCCACAGGTCGACCGCGGCGCCCGGGATCGGCAGCAGCGTGGTGACGTCGAGCACCTGGTAGAAGAGGCGCACCGGCATGCCGGTCTGGCCGAGCGTGATGTCGGAACGGACCGGCATGTTGGCCAGCCAGTACGGGCCCAGCGTTGTACCCGGCGTCGGGGAGACGACGAGACGCGTGGCGTGCACGCGCAACAGTTCCTGGGCCGCGGGGTGGAGCGCGAGCGGAGGCTGCCGCCGCCGCGGCGCGGCGGGAGAGAGAGGCGCGATGGCGTGCGCGTCAGCGAGCAGAAGGCTGCCTGCGCTGAAGCCGAGGATGCCGCTGCCGGCGCGCCTGAGCCAGTTGCGCCGATCGGTCGTCGCGATGTCGTTCATGGTCGGAGTGGTGGGCTGCGAGCTCTTCGCCGAAGAGCGTGGCGGGGGTTGCCGGGGAGGGCGCCCGTAACGCAGATGTCCTCGCCGTCCCACTTCGCCCCGGGCTTTTCTGTGCGACGTGCGACTACCATCTCGCGCGAGGCGGCGCGGCGCAGTAGGGAACTGTCATGCCGCCCGGTTCGCACGCACGGTTCGTGCCGCTGCTCTCGCTGCTCTCGCTGGTAACCACGGCAGGTGCGCAGCAGCCCGATGCACGCCCGCCGGCCGAGATCGAGGTGGCCGCGCGACTGACGACGGCGCGCGGTCAATTGGCGAAGGCGGCGTTCGACCTCGGCCTGCTGCGCGAGGCCGGTTCGCTCGCCGGCGCGATCCTGCGCGTCGAGCCGACCCACGCGATTGCCGAGCTCACGGCGCGCATGAAGAACCTCAGCGCCGACGCGTTCGTGCGCACCTATCGCGAGGCTGCGCAGAAGCACGGCAAGGCGTTTCGCAAGCGCGCGCGCGGCGAGCTGGAGCCGATCGCCGGCACGATGTACGAGCTCGGCGCCGCGGCGCTCGCGGCGGGCGACACCGAAGCCGCGGAACGCAACTTCGCCGGCGCCTACGAAGTGGATCCCGACCATCAGAAGGCCCTCGCGGCGCTGCTGAAGCTCGACTACGACGCGATCTTCAACTACGGCGTCCTGCCGAAGAGCGAGAAGCAGGAGGCTCGCAAGTTGCTGCGCGCGCTCGGCGGCGGCTTCCTGAGTCGTGGCGATCTGGCCGCGGAGCTCGAGAACTGGGTCGATGCGTGGGGACTGCAGACGCGCCACTATCGCTTCGTCACCAATGCGCCACACAGCACGGTGTTCGCGTTCGCGCGCGCGTGCGAGGACCTCTATGACGCGTTGGATGGGTTCCTGACCAGCTCCAAGCAGTCGCTGCGAACTCTGAACAAGCCGAGCACGGTCTACTTGTTCCGCTCGAAGGTCGACTACGAGTGCATCCTGAGGTTGCTGGGCGTCGAACCCGCGGACTCCGAGACGGCGCTCGGCTTCTACTCCCTGGGCACGAAGATCGGCTACTTCTACTACGATCACGAGTTCTACGCGGGCGACGTGACGAGTCTGTGCGAGACGTTCTTCCACGAAGGCGCGCACCAGCAGTTCGACCTGCGCCTCAAGACGGCCTGGCGCGGCAAGGCGCAGGGTCCACCGCTGCACTGGGTCGAGGAGGGACTGGCCACGTATCTCGAGAGTCTTGTCGTCAAGGACGCGCCGAACGGACGCAGCGGCAAGTTCGGCACGATCGTCGACAACGACCTCGCGATCGCGATCGACGCGATCGGCAAGGGCGAGCTGATGCCGCTGCAGCAGTTTGCGCACGTGCAGAAGGACGCGTGGGACGAGTATGCCGAGGCGTATCAGCAGGCGGCGCTCGTCGTGCACTGGCTGCTCGAGGGCAATGGAGGCAAGCGCAGGGACGTCGCGTTCGAGTTGCTCGTGGCCGAACGGCAGAACGGCGGTCTGCGCAAGGGCACGTTCTTCGATCTCGTCGGCATGCCCGCTGCGGACGTCGACGCGGCGCTCAAGGAGCACGCCGCGCGCATCGGGCGTGAGCTGCCGCGGCGTGAGTACAAGTGAGCCACGACCCGGCTCCGCAAGCCGTGCCAGGGTGAGCTGCCCCTGCGCCAGCCCGGTAGCTTGACGCGCCGACGGTTTTCGCGGATGCATCCACGAAGAATCCCTCGCTTCGTTGCCGCGTTTCTGCCGCCGGCGGCGTGAAGGGGGCATGACCTCGATGGAAACCTTCGACCAGCTTCTCCACCATGAGCACTTCGTGCGGCAGACCTTGCAGGGGCTGCTGCGCGACCCGACCGCGATCGACGACGCGGTGCAGGAGACGTGGCTGCGCGCGTGGCGCAAGCCGCCGAGGGGCCTGGTGGAGCCGCAGACCTGGCTGGCAAAGGTTGCGCGCAACCTCGCCGCGAGCCGCTGGCGCAGCGATCAGAGGCGGGTGGCGCGCGAACGCGCGGCGGTTGCCGGCGAGGTCGAGTCCCCGGAGGCGACGCAGCGCCGCGTCGAGGTGCGCCAGCAGGTCGTGGCCGCGATCCTCGCGCTCGACGAGCCATACCGCGGCGTCGTGCTGCTGCGCTACGAACAGGGCCTCGACATCCGCGAGATCGCCGCGCGCTTCGGCCGTTCGACTGCAACCGTGCGTTCCCAGCTGAGCCGGGCCCATGACCAGCTGCGAGCGCGGCTCGATCGCGAGTTCGGCGGTCGCCAGCAGTGGACGGTGCTCGCGGCCACGCTGGTAGGCGACAAGGCCGTGGCGCCGGCGATGGGGCTTGCCGTGCTCGCGGCGAGCGCGTGCGCGATGACGCTCGCCGCTGGCTGGTTCGCCTGGCCCTCCTTCGACGCGGCACCACCCGCATCGACTCCCGCGGGCACCGCAGTGGTCGCCGCCGTTACCGCACGCACCATGGAGCAACCAGCGGTCGAGGCCGGCGAACGCATGGAGGCTGCATTGCAGCAGGACCCGGCGCGCGCTCCAGCGCTGCGGCAGCGCGTGGAGCTGTTCGACCGCAGCTACTACGACGACTACGAGCTCGCTACGTTCAGCTTCGAGCACGGCGTGCGCGACGACCCCGACCTGTCGATCACGCGCAACAAGTGGGATCTCCAGTTCACGCACGGCGAGTTCGACACCATGAACCCGCGCAGCGTGATCGTCGACCTCGGCCCGATCGAACCAGCGTCGTTCGGCTCCGCCGAGCTGCCCACGATCGTGCCGGCCCAGCGCTGCAAGGTGCGTGAGGGGCATGCCTGCTTCGTGGGCACGAACGACCAGGACACGGCGCTCGCGACGGTGATCTTCGTGCGCGAGCACGAAGTGGGTCGCACGTGCCGGTTCGATTGGTTCACGACCGACGGCACCGGCCGTTGGCAGGGTTCACTCGCCGATCCCGGCAAGGGCAAGGCCTGGGCCGATGTGCTCGTCGAGCTCTATGGCTCGATGCGCACCGCGCAGAACCTGCGCGCGATGACGCGCCCTTCGGTGTGCTGGCAGCTGCGTGGGGGTGCGGGCGGCGGCAACCCGCGCCGCATCGATCTCGCCGGCGTGCCCAACATGTATGTCGACGCGCGGAGCCAGCAGCCGCTCGACGTCGTGACGCCGCCGACCATGGACGAACGCTGTCAGGCCTGGAGCGACGGCGGCGGCACCGTTCCCGTCGGCTCCGTCTTCGTGATCACGCGCATCGACTATGGCGGCGGCGCGCGCGGCGACAGCAACGGTCACGGTGAGTTCCGGATCGTGGTGAACGACCAGGAGGTCGTGAAGTTCGACGCTTCGACAACGCCGATCGCGGGCACTTGGACCGGTCGACTGATGGTGCAGAACGGCGCGGAGGGCGACACGTACTTCGAGATCGCCAACTCGAGCTGGGGTGAAGTGCGGGTGCGCGGTCAGTTCGTAGCCGGGGCAGGCCGGCCGGGCTTCGGCGGGCTCAACGCCGGCTTCGGCAAGGTGCCGCCGCCCGTCGTGTGGCCGAAGGGGGTGCTCGGCGTGCCCGAGGCGCGGCTCCAGGTGCGCACGTCGAGCAACAGCGGCGGCAATCCGCGCCGCATCGACCTGCGCGGTCGGTACAGCATGTATGTCGACCGCCTTGCCCGCGAACCGCTCGATTTCGGCGCGGTGCTGGCTGCCGGCGAGACCAGCGTCGCATTCGCGAAGGGCGGACATCTGACACCCCAGACCGTCTTCGTCGTCACCTCGGTCCGCTACACGGGCGCCACCGGCGACGCGAGCGGCACGAGGTTCCGGATCGTGGTCGCCGGCAAGGCGATCGTCGAGAGCAAGAACGCCAACGACACGCTGCAGGGTGAGTGGAAGGGCCTGCTCGAGATCCCGCCCGGCGAGGAGATGCGCACGTTCGTCGAAGTCGCCAGTGGCAGCTACGCTGACGTCGTGCTCAGCGGCCGCTTCGAGTCTCGGTAGCCCCCGCGGGCGCGCCTGCCGCTACTCGAGATGACCCGACTGGCGCAGGTTCTCTTCCTGCAGATACTCACGCCGGACCAGCGTGATGCCGAGCAGCACGACGAACACGATGCCCAGCGTGATCATCACCTTGGCGAAGACGTCGGCTGGCAGCATCTCGAACCACATCTGCAGCAGCATCAACCCGGCGCCGGTGATGAACGTCACCAGGCACGCAATCACGCCGGTCTTCATCACTCACGCTCCATGATCACGAGGTAGGCCTCGCGCTTCCAGAACAGCATCGCGCGACGCATGTCCTTCTCCATCGTCTTGACGCGCCAGCCCTCGCGGGCGTTCTTGTTCAGGAAGTCGCCGAACTTGATCGGGTCGACCTTGCTGCCGCCGAGGAACATCGAGCCGAGCAGGCCCTCCTGGTAGATGACGACCTTGTAGGTCGGATGGCTGGTCGTGTGCGGCGTGGAAGCGACCGCGGTCCGCGGTCCCTCGGAGAGTGTGGTGTTCATGGGCACGCCCTCATCGACGCGCGCAGAATGGCGGCTTGAGACCGCACGTCGGTCGATCGGTCGGCTGCGCGCGAGAACCCGCATCGCCGTTGTCATCGCCGCTTCGCTGATCGCCGCGTGCGATGTTCGATGCACCGACACCGAGATTGGCGCCGGCCCCAGTGCGACGTGGAACTTCAGCATCCCGTCGGATGCGAGTGGCTGGGTCCTCAGGAACTGATCGTCGCCTCGCTGTCGTCATTGGTGTTCTCGAGGTGACGAGTCCGGTAGGAGGCGCCGCGTAGCTCAATCAGCCGACCCCGCTGGCGGCGGCGCTGAGATCTCGCTGCCATCGCCCAGAGCATGGGGGCAATGCGTCGGGCGGCATTTCGGCGCGCGCTTGTACCGTCGCTGTTCGTCCGACACGCTCGGTCAGGAGGGGGTTTCACTGCGTCGCCCTCCATCTAGTCTTCTCCCCTCGACCGGCTTGCCAGAGTCGCACGCCAGTCTTCGTCCCTCCGCTCCTGCTTGCCAGGAGCGCACGTTTCAACTCGAACCTCAGGACAGCACCATGCAGCGTTTTGCATCCTTGCTCGCGGTCGGCGCGCTCGCCACGACCGCGATGGCGCAGATCTCTCTCGTCACTCCGAACGGCTACGCGAGCACCGTCGGCAACACGAACAACTCGTTCCCGTGGGCGCGCAACGCGGCGAGCATGCGCATTCAGTTCATCACCGACAGCACGCACTTCACGGGGCAGGGCGTCGTGAGCCCGATCATCATCCAGAGGCTGCGCTACCGCCCCTATCCAGGCGCGGTGGTCTCGTGGGCTGGCGGCTCGTGGCCGAACGTGCGCATCGACATGGCAACGGCTCCTCAGGACTGGGCGCTCGCGAGCACGACGTTCGCCAACAATCTCGGTCCCGACCTCACGACCGTGCTCAACGGGCCGGTCACCGTCCAAGCCGGCTCGACGCTCGGCGCCGGCATCGTGGTGCCCTGGCACATCGACATCCCGCTGACGACGCCCTTCCTCTACGACCCGACGTCGGGCAACGACCTGACCGTCGACATCTACCTCAATGGAACGGGTTGGACTGGCGTGAGTCGCGCGGCTGACCACGTGCAGACCGCCACGACCGTGCCCCCTCCGCTGGGCTGCCGCGTCTACGACACCACTGGTATCACGGGGACGACGGGCACCATCACGGCCAGTTATCAGCCAGTCACCGAGTTCACCTACATTCCTGCCAACGGCTTGTTCGCGGGCTTCACCGCCAACGTCACGGGTGGTCCGTCGCCGCTGGCGGTCAACTTCACCAGCAATTCGTACTCGAGCGACCCGGGTGGCATCACCAGCTACGCGTGGGACCTCGACGGCGACTCGGTGATCGACTCGACGGCCCAGAACCCGTCGTTCGTCTACCCGTGCGGCCAATACAACGTCTCGCTGACCGTCACCGACGCCGTGCACCCGCCGTCCACGCTGACCAGGCCCGCGTACATCAGGACCGACCTGATCACGGCGAACTTCACGCACCAGGTCGTCAGCCAGCAGCTGGTGCAGTTCACCGACACCTCGAGCATGCCGGCGACGAGCTGGGACTGGGATCTGAACGGTGACGGAATCACCGACACCACGGCGCAGAACCCCTTGTACGCCTACCCGAATGGAAACCCGGTCAACGTGACGTTGAAGGTGACGCGCCTGTGCTCTCCGATCTCGCAGGTCACGAAGCCGGTCGTTCCGCTGCAACCGCTCGCGCTCACCACGAACCTCGCGGTGAACAACGGCGTCGGCACACCGGCGACGCTCTACTTCAACCTCAACGTGCTGAACCCGCTCGGCGTCACAATCCACGCGTTCGACACGATTACGCAGACGATCAGCACGCCGTTCACGGCCGACGTCTACCTGAAGATCGGCAGCTACGTGGGCTCCGAGCTCAACCCGGCGCCGTGGACCCAGGTCGGGACCGCGAGTGGTACGACGGCTGCGGTCGCGAACCAGCCGGCCTACGCTGTATTGCTTCCGATGCAATTGCACATCCCGTTCGGTTCGTACGGCGTGGCGATCCGCTACGTCGGCGCGTACCCGCGGTATGTGACGCAGACCGCGCTGACGACCTGGAGCAACGCCGACCTGTCGCTGACTGCCGGTGCGGCGTCGCTGTCGACGGCTGGCGCGTTCACCGGGACCAACCTCAACTCGCCGCGCGGTTGGGCCGGCACGCTCTACTACACCACGAACAACATCACCTCTCTGGCCGGCTACGGCTTCTTCGGGCCCGGCTGCCCGGGCACGGTCGGCCAGTCGCACCTCGTGAACACCACCCAGCCTCAGCTCGGCGGCACGTTGTCGGTCAACGTCAACAACATGCAGTTCGGGGTCGGCTTGATGATCATCGGCCTGTCGAACACGATCTCGGGGTTCGGGCCGCTGCCGGCCGACCTGACCGTGATCGGCATGCCGGGCTGCCCGCTGCGCGTCAGCCTCGATGCGACCGACGCGGTGGTCGGCATCGGCACGAGTGCGACGTGGAACTTCGCGATCCCGAACAGCCCGCCGTTGATTGGCATGCTGCTCTACAACCAGAGCGCCAACTTCGACACCATCAACCCGTTCGGGATGGTGCTGTCGGATGCCAGCGGCTGGGTGCTCGGCACCTGAGCAGTTGCTGACCTGATGTTCTGACGCGCGCTCGCGCTTGCAGCGGCGCCGCTCCCCACGGCGGGGGCGGCGCCGCTTCTGCTTGTCTACTTGCCGTTGCGCAGCGCGAGCTGGCCCTGGCGCGCGTAGTCGATCGCTTCGCCGAGGATGCGCGCGGCTTCCTGCGGCGCGTGGAAGCCCATGCTGTTCTCGGCGTTCACGAAGTCGACGCGCCACTGCGCCTTCTTCTGCAGCGCCTGCGCCGGTTGCAACGCGGCGGCGCTGGCGCCGTCCTTCTTCGCCTTCTCGAGGTCGCCGATCAGCTGCACGAGCGCGTCCTCGGCGCGGTCCATCAGGGCCTTCGTTCGATCCTGGATCGCCGCGACGCGTGCGTGCAGTTCCGCCTCGGGGAAGCGGTGGCAGGTCTGGCACGAACGTGCGACGTCGAGCAGCGGACTGCGCACGTGGTGGTCGCTGATCTTGATCGCGCCTTCGCGGCGGTAGGGCATGTGGCAGTCGGCGCACGACACGCCGCTGCGCGCGTGGATGCCCTGGCTCCACAGCTCGAACTCAGGATGCTGCGCCTTCAGCACCGGTGCGCCGGTGCGCGCATGCGTCCAGTCGGTGAACGGCGTGCCGTCGGGGAACTTGTAGCCCTCGTAGTACTGCTCGATCTGCTCGACCTTGAGCCCCTTGTGCCACGGGAAGAACAGCATCGTCTTGGGGCCGCAGTAGTACTCGACGTGGCATTGGCCGCAGACCATCGATCGCAGCTCCTGCCGCGACGCGTCGTGGTTCGCGTCGTACGGCTTGCTGCGATCGCCGCGCCGCCAGTGCTCGATCGACGGCAGGTGCGGCAGCGGCTCGGTGCAGTTGGCGAGCGCCTGGATGCCGCGCAGGAAGCCGGGCTTGGTCACGCGCAGCGCCATGTTCTGCGGGTCGTGGCAGTCGATGCACGCGACCGGATGCTCGACGAGCTTCGTCGACTCGGCATACGTCATCTTGCAACTCGCCTCGAAGCCCTTCATGAGCTGCTGCTGCGCCGTCTCGGACGCGAATCCGTCGGTCAGCGCGCCCGGCGCGCCGTTGCGCAGGCCGAGGTCGCGATACGCGACGGTGTTCGACGCGTGGCAGTGCAGGCACGCGCCGGTCTGCGGCCGCTCGGTGACGCGGCGCGTCGTGCGCTGGTCGTCGAGCATGTGCGCGTGGCCCTGGCGCTGGTTGAAGTCGATCGCGAACGCGTAGCCGTCGAAGATCGTCAGGAGACGCGGATCCTCCTCGAGGCGGCTCTTCGGCATGCCGTCGCTGCCGGCGCCGCCATACTTCGTCGAGTACTTGTCGGCCGTGCGCAGGTAGCCGTCGTATTGCCGCGGGAAGTTCTTGCCCCACTGCGCCGGATCGACGGTCTTCTCGTCGAGCTCGACGACCTTGAAGCTCGTCTGCAGCGCTTCGGCCTTGCGCGTCATCACGTTCCGGTTGAGCAGCAGCACGAGCACCGTCGCTCCGGCGGCGATCAGCGCGACGATGAGGAGACGCATGGTCGGGCGGCGGCGAGGAGGTTCGTTCGGGGTCATGGGCTCAGCGGGTCGGGCCGTGTCCGGAGCTCTGGTGACAACGCACGCAGCCGAAGAGATCGGTCTGCTGCAATGGATCGGTCGGCACGCCGAGCGTGCCGTGCGCGGTGATCTCTCCGACCTCGATGGCGTGGCAGCGGCGGCAGTTGGCTTCGAGCACCTGCGAGTTGCCGGGCTGGATGCGGATCGGCTCCGGGAAGTTCTGGAACGTGAACGCGTAGCTGTGGTGGTAGCCGTTGCTCGCCTTGACCCAGAGCATGTGCAGGTGCGTGTCGTGCGGCAGGTGGCAGTCGTTGCACGTCGCGACCGCGTGGTGCGAGCCGTGCCGCCAGCCGTCGTATTGCTCGCGCATGATGTGGCAGTTGACGCAACCTGCCGGGTCGTCGGACAAGTACGAGAGGCCCTCGGCGTTCACGAACGTGTAGGTGCCCGCACCGGCGAACGAACCGATGGCGATGCTCGCGGCGATCGCCGCGCGTTGCAGAGGTGGGTGGGTGGCCATGGGCGTCCTGAGTCGGCGTCGCGAGCATAGCCCCGGACTTCGCGCGCACGAACCGCGAGTGCAGCGAGCCGTCGTTGTCCTGCGGCCCGATGGCCGGTAGCCTCGCGCGAACCTATCCGGGAGTGTGCATGTTCCGAGTCCGGTTCCTTTCCCTGCTTGCGCTGTTGCTCGCGACGACCGCCGGCTGCCGCAGCGTCTCGGTCGATTCCACTCACGACGACAGCGTCGACTTCTCGCAGTTTCGGACCTACGACTGGCTGTCGCTGCCGCTGACGTCGCCGACCGCGGCCAAGGACGAGACGGTGGTCGGCGCGCTCGCCACGTTGCTCGAGAAGAGGGGCTTCAAGCACAGCAAGGACCTGCCGGACCTGCTGGTCGCCGTGCACCGCACGATCGAAGGCACGCTGAACACGAAGGGCTCCGGCTACGAGTTCCGCGACGGGCGCTTGCGCACCTACGCGCTGCAGCAAGGCTCGCTCGTGATCGACATCGTCTCGGCCAAGAACAAGGAGACGGTCTGGCGCAGCAGCGCGAGCGGCGCTTTCCGCGCCGACCAGACGGCCGCCGAGCGGCGCGCGTTCATCGCCGAGATCCTCGGCGAGATGTTCGACGGCTTCCCGCCGCGCCGCTGATGCCGATGACCAGCGTCACGCGGGCGCGGGCGTTCGCTGCCAGCTGTCTTGCCGTGCTCGCGGGGTGTCGCGTGGCCTCGCGTGTGCAGACGCCGGCTGCGGGCGGCTTGCCGCGTGCGTTCGGCCCACCTGCCGCGCTGCCCGCACCCGCGAAACCAGAGCGCGGGGAGGCGAGTCCGGCTTCGTGGGTGCCTTCGGCGATGGGGCCGCGCGTCGCGGCGGACGCCGACGTCGCCTCGGTGGTCGGCGGCACCGGCATCGAGATGGAGGGCGCCAACGCGGACGCGCCGCACGCGACCGGCCGTCTCGATCTGTTCGTCGATCCGGCGCTCACGGGCTGGCAGGACCCGCAGCGCCCGGACAATCCGCAGGAGCCGCGCGACGAACGCTGGTCGAACTTCCTGCCGCTCGGCCGCGAGGCCGTGATCGCGGCCGGCTACCAGCTGCCGCGCGCGTTCGGTTTCGGCGTCGCCTACACGCGGCTGCATCGCGACATCGAGGTCGACGAAGTGCGCACCGGACTCGCGGGCGCGCCGCTCGAGCCAGTGGACTTCCTCGCGGTTCGCAGCGACTCGACGGTCGACAACGTGATGGGGCGGCTCGACGCGTGGATCTTCCCGTTCTGGAACGTGTCGGTGCTCGGCGGCTGGACGTGGAACGAGTCGGAATCCGAGGTCACCGTCACGATTCCGGGGCCGAGCGGCCCGCAGGACGTGACGCTCGCGGTGCCGACCAGACAGGAGGGCCCCACCTGGGGCGTCGGCACGAACCTCGCAGCCGGCTACGGCGATTGGTTCATCAGCGGCGACGGCCAGTGGATCCGCGTCGACATGGAGGACTTCGCGACGATCGAAGCCTTCCTCGGCACGATCCGATCGGGCTGGAACGGCAAGATCGACAAGTTGCCGGTGCGGCTTTGGGGCGGCGTGACCTACTGGGACACCGCGACGACGATCGCCGGCAGCGTGCCGACCTCGTCCGGCGAGCTGCGGTTCGAGGTCGACCAGGGCCCCGTGACTCCGTATTCGCTGCTGGTCGGCGCGAACGTCGACTTCGACCGCGGACACGGTGCGATGTGCGAGCTGCACATGCTCGAGGACGTCCGCATGCTCGTGCTCGCAGTGGCGCTGCGGTTCTGATCTCCGTGACGCTCGAGCCGTTACAGGCGCAGCCTCAGCGACCGGCGGCGCGCGCCACGCGCGCCTGCTCGAGACCGCTGCGCGCCGGCGCGTTCTCCGGAGCGACGCGCAGCGCCTCGCCGAATGCGTGCTCGGCCGCTTCGAACTGGCGCAGCTCGAGGTGTGCGCGGCCGAGTCCGACCCACGCCATCGGGTTCTCCGGTGCCGCCTCGACCGCAGCGCGGAACGCCGCGATCACCGCGTCGCCCGCGCCGGGCGAGCGGTCGGCCCGCAACAGCGTGCACCACGCGAGGCCCAGCTTCGCGGTCGCGATCGTGCGGCGATCCTGCACGCCGTGCGGGGCCGTGCCGATCGCGGCGACAGCGCGCCGGTAGTACCCCTCGGCTTCGGGCACCGTCGTTCGGTCGCTGCCAAACGCCCGGTCGAGCGCGAGGTCGCCCGCCATCGCGAGGACCATCGGATCGTCGGGTGCGTTCTTCACCGACGTCGCAACGAGGTGCGCGGAGTCGTACCACGTCCATGTCGCCGAGAACGTGCACGGCGCGAGCAGCAGCGGCAGCAGCCACGCCGCAGCGCCGAGCCGCTCCACGCGCAGCAGGTGTGCCAGCGCGAGCGCGAAGCCGGCTACCGGCAGATACAGATACCGATCCGCGATCGGATAGATGCCGATCGCCTTCGTGTACGCGAGCACAGGCAGCAGCGGCACGACGATCATTGCGATCGCCAGACGCGCTGCGGGCGCGATGCGGCGGCGCAGACAGCACACGAGCACGACGCAGGCAGCGAGTGCTGCGGGGAACACGAATGCGGCGATGCCTTCCGCCAGCGGCACGCTGCGCGTCAAGAGCTGCGGCCACGGCCACACGAGCAGCGCACACTGCGCGGCGAACAGGTGCGCCGCGCGGCCCAGCTCGTCCACCGCGATCAGCACCGGCATGCTCGCGCCGACG
>DASRJH010000202.1:0-18949 GCA_035649575.1 Planctomycetota bacterium | reverse complement strand
CGTGCTCGAACAGACTGCGAGCAAAGCCGAACGCGCGGTCCTCGCCGAACACGTCGCTCTGACGAGAGCCGACACCGTCCTGCTGCAGCCGACTCCGGGCAGTGCGGCCCTGGACGCAGGCCTGCGCAGCGGCGACCGCGCGGAGACCGTCGACGGCACCGCGGTGCGCGAGTGGAGCGATATGCGCCGGGCCATCGAGCGCGCCGGCGACCGGCCCATTTCGATGACGGTGCGGCGCGTGCGTTCTACGGCGCTGTCGACCTTCTACGATCCCGCGCAGAAGGACCTGCCGATGGAAGAGGTCGTGACGGTGACGATCACGCCGCGGCGGAACACGGTCTACGACTTCGGCTTCTCGCCACAGGTCGCCGAGCTGCGCGAGGAGACCAAGGCAACGTCGCTCTTCGATGCGCTGCGCCTCGGCACGGTCTGCTCGCTCGACCTCGTAAAGCAGCTCTACGTCACGTTGAAGCGCCTCGTCACGGGCGATGTCGGCGCCAAGAACCTCGGCGGCATCATCCGCATCAGCCAGGTCAGCTACGACGCGGCCCAGCGCGGCCCCAGCTGGTTCTGGTATTTCCTGGCGCTGCTGAGCTTGAACCTCGCGTTCGTGAACCTGCTGCCGATCCCGGTGCTCGACGGTGGCTACTTGATGTTCGTGCTCATCGAGCGAGTGAAGGGCTCGCCCGTGAGCACCAAGGTGTATGGCTACAGCCAGGTGGTCGGTCTCGTGTTCGTGCTGCTGCTCGTGCTGTTCGTCACCTACAACGACATCCTGCGGTTGCTCTGACGCGGGCCAGCGGTTGGAATCCGCGCGTGTCCCGCCTCCTGCCCCTGCTGCGCCTGCTGCGCGTCGGCACGTTGTTCTCCCCGGCGGCGGACGTCGTCGCTTCGAGCGCGATCGCCGGCCTGCCCTGGTCTTGGAGCGTCGCGGCTGCGGTGTGCGCGAGCACGAGCCTCTACGCCGCCGGCATGGTCTGGAACGACGTCGCCGATCGGAAGTCCGATGCCTTGCTGCGACCCGAACGCCCGCTGCCACGCGGCGACGTCTCGCTGCCTCTGACGGTCGCATTGGGCACGGCGCTCATCGGGCTGGGCCTGTGGCTGTCGCCGTGCCGCGGCTACCACGGCCTGATCGCCGCACTCGTGCTCGCCTACGACTTCCTTGGCAAACGTGTCGCCTGGCTCGGCGTGCTCGGCATGGGCACGCTGCGCGCGTTGAACCTCGCCACGGCCCTCGCGTTCGGCGGCGAACAGACAGCGTCCGGGTCAGCGACGTCGCTGCTCGTCGCCGCGGTCTGCTACGGCTTCTACATCGTCGCCGTGACGATCCTCGGCATCTTCGAAGACCTGCCGCAGGTGCGTGCGCGCGCAGTCGCCGCGGTGCAGACGGCACCGCCGCTTTGCGCCTTCTGCGGTCTCTGCGTCGTGCAGGGCCACGTCTGGCCGGCCCCCGCGATCGCCGCAGTGCCGATCGTCTGGTTCTTGCGGCGCATCGCGCGCACGATGAACTGGGATCAGGCCGCGATCCGGCGATCCATGACGTTCCTGCTGCTCGGAACGATGCTCTACACGGCGCTGTTGGCGCTCGCTGCGGGCCGCCCCATCGAGGCGATCGCGATCGGTTCTGCGATCCTGCCGGCGCGTTGGATCGCACGCCGCATCGCGCTGACTTGAGCCGGGGGCGCGGCTAGGCCTTCAAACCCATCGTCTGCAGGCGGGCCTGCCACGCAGCGCGCGCTTCTTCCTTGTTCATCACGCCCTGGCGCACGAGCGCCTTCAAGGTGCCCTTGAACCGCTCGAGCTCCTGCTCTTGTTCCGCGCTCGCTTGCGTCGGTGTCGGTGTCTCACCCGCTGCTGGCTCCGGGGCGCGAGGCGCCGCGGCTTGCGGCGCAGTCGGCATCGCGGGCGGCTTGGCCGGCTCCGGCGGCACGGAGAGCTGGAATGCCGGCGGTTGGGGTTTCGTCGGCTCTGGTGCCGGCGGCTCCTCCTCCTGCTCGGCTTCGGGCGACAACGCGGCCACCTTGTGCTCCTCGATCGGGACGGCTTCCGGCTCCTCGGTCGCGGGCGAGGCGGCGGCAGCGCGGAACTCGCGCTGCACCTCGTCGACCGCGGTCTCGAACGGATCCTGGCCGATGTGCTTGTCGTAGAGCTCGGCCGTGCCTTCGTTGCGGAACTGGTCCAGCGCCGCGCCGACGATGTTGGCAACCCTCGGCTCCAGATCCGCTTCGGCCACCGGCCCGCTCTTGTGCTTGAGCACCGCGACGACGAACGCGTTCATGCGCGACAGCGCGTCGAACAGGAACGCCTCCATCTCCTGTTCCACGCGCAGGCCGGCCTCGGCTTCTGCATCGCGCGCGACGCGTTCCACGATCCCGGCGGCCTGACGCGTCGCAGCTGCGAAGAAGTCGTGCACTTCGCGCGTGAGCTGCTGGTCGAGGATCTCCTTGGCTTCTACCTGCTCGAGCTCCTTGAGCGCGTCGTTTGCAAAACCGTGCGCAGCGGGCTGCTGAGGACGCTTCGTCTGCGAGCGCTTGCGTTCCCAACGAAAGTCGTCGAATCCCTTTGTGTTCCGCCCTTGCATGGATCTCCTCGGCTGTGGCGGCATGTCGCTGCTCCACCACAGCCGACCCTATCGAGCTTTGGGGCTCTCAGCCTTGACGCAGTCGCGCGACCATGTCCCGCAAGAGGACGAGCGCCTCGTCGCGATTCATTGGAGTCGGCGACTCGTCGGCCGCGGCTTGCACCTGGGCCAACAGCCTGCCGACCACGGGCCCTTCGGCGATGCCGAGCGCCAGGACGTCCTTGCCAACGACGAGTGGCGCCTCGACCGGCGGCAGTTGCTCGAGCATCGCTCGCGCGAACTCGTAGATCTCGAGCTTGCCGTGGCTGCCGAGGCAGTCGGCGCGGTGGAACTCGAGATGCCGCCGGAAGTGTGGTGTTCTCATCCACCTTTCACGGCGGCGGGGCCGCATCTGCGGCAGCGCGGCGAAGTGGATGTGCTTCTCGCAGATCTCGACGACCAGATCCCGCAGCTCCGTGCTGGCGCGCAGGCGCTGCAGGATGCCGTCGGCCATGCGGGCCGACAGCGTATCGTGGCCATCGAAGCGGATGCGATCGGCCGCGAGGCGCCAGGTCGGCGGCTTGCCGACGTCGTGCAGGACGGCACTCCAGGCGAGGCCGAGGTCGCCCTCGGGCACGTGGTCGAGCACGAGGCACACGTGCGTCAGCACATCTCCTTCGGGGTGATACAACGGCGGCTGCGTCACGCCCCTCATCGCGGCCACCTCGGGCAGCACGACCGCGGCCAAACCGAGCTCGACGAGCAGTTGCAGCGCGCGGCCACGTCCTCGACTCGTGAACGCGTCGCTGAGCTCGGCGAACGTGCGTTCCGGCGACAGGACCGAGAGCGTCGGCGCCGCCTCGGTCATCGCCGCCGCAGTCGCCGCCTCGATCTCGAGGTCGAAACGCGCGGCGAAGCGCAGCCCTCGCAGCAGACGCAGCGCGTCTTCCCCAAAACGCCGCGAAGGCTCGCCGATCGTGCGCAGCGTTCGTGCAGCCAGATCGCGGCGGCCACCGGTGAAGTCCAGGATCTCGCTGCGTTCGACATCGAGGTAGAGCGCGTTGATCGTGAAGTCGCGGCGTAACGCATCGACCTCGGGCTCGCGCACGAAGCGCACCGAGTCGGGGTGCCGGTGGTCGCCGTACTTGCCGTCGGCCCGCAGCGACGTGATCGCCACGGGGCCGCTCGCCGACAGCACGCGGCATGCCCCGAGGTCCGCGTGACGATGATCAGCGTCGGGCAGCACGCGCGCAACTTGCGCGGGCACGAGGTCGGTCGCGATGTCGTAGTCGCGCGGCACCACTCCGAGCAGCAGGTCGCGCACCGTGCCCCCGACCAGCCAGACACGACCTCCCGCGGCGCGCAAGCGACCGAGCAACTCACCCACCGCGGCGGGCACCACCGGTGCAGGGTCGATCCTGGCAACATCCATGGTTCGCGACGATACTGCTCCGATGGAGGTTTCGCGGCGGTCGCGTTGGTGCAACCCAGGTGCCTGGTTCACGACGCTCGGACTCGTGTTGCTCGTGTCGACGGTCTGGGTGCCGTTCCAGTCGGCGGAACGCACTGCCCGCGTCGAACGGCGCGCCGACCAGATCGCTGCCCTTCTGCTCGAGGCAACTGCCCGCGCGAGCGGCGCCACTGTTCGTGCGGACTGGGACCCTGCCACGGTGGAGATCGTGCTCGCGTTTTTCCACGCCCTGGCCCAGCGCGACGGCGCTTTCGTCAACGACCTCGAGGTATTGGACCAGCCGCTGCCGAACAGCCTGCTCACGCTGCAGAACAAGCACTACGCGTTCCAGATCGCGGTCTCACCGCCCGACACCAGGGAGACACCCTCTGCGGACGCCGAGCCCGCCTACGAAGTGACCGCGTGGCCGCTGTCCACGGTCGGCCCCGGGCGCTGCGTGTTCTTCTATCCCGAGAACGCGCCGCGCGCCTACACGCGCAACCTCGCGAAGGGCTACAGCGGTCTCGGCGACCGGCGCATCGCGCCCGGCCGCGGCCATCGCCGGCCGGCGCAGACGCTCGAGCTGCGTGCCTCCTACCGCGGTCTCGACGACGAGCGCTGGATCGTCTACTAGGAACGTCGCCGCGATCGGGCGGCTGGATGCGACGTTCCGCTGGTTCGTGGATCGCCCCGCGGCGATGGGAACTACTGAGCGGCTCGCCAAGAAGCGACCCGCTCAGTTGATCTCCAGGACGCCGCCACGCGGGGATGAAACAACGGCAAGACACGCGGCCAGCCCCCGCGGCGGCGTCAGAGGCAAACGCGGCGTCAGAAACAGTCGTTCAGGAAGTCCGTGAACAGCACGCGCATGCCGGGCTTTTCCTGCAGCCGCATGTTCTTGAGCCGCAAGACCTCGTCGATCGTGAGCCAGCGGCGCGCCAACAGGTTGAGCGCCAGCACACGCATCTGCGGCAATTCGTTGCGATCGAACAACACCGCGCGGACCGGCTTCAGGCAGGCTTCCTGGAGCTCCTTGTCGGTGCGATCGGACGCGATGCCGGCCAGCGTCGGCAGCAAGGCCGCGCGCAGGCGCCACTCCTCGGCCGGGATCTTCGCCGCTGCGGCAAGGACCTCCTGCTCGACGCCGCGCAGATTCAGCAACAGCGTGGGGATGTAGTTGCGGGTCGTGAAGATGCCCGAGGCGCCCTGCGCCACCACCTCCTCGGGGCCCACGAACAGCGTGAACAAGGCCGCGGCCGCGGCCTTGCTCTGGTTCCCCGACAGCGCCTGGAGGAACGGGCGTCGCTCGGTCGGCGGTGCCTTGTGGTAGCGTTCGACGAGGATCGGTACCGCGCGATCGTCGCTGCTCGCAACAAGCTCGCTCAAGAGCCGCTGCAGTCGCATACCGGTCACCGTGGCCGCCTCCTCGAGCAGGACCGTGACGACCTTGGGGCGGCCCCGCCGCGTGAGCTCGCGCAGCGCGATCGACCGGATCTCCCATGCCTCGTCTGGTCCGACCAGCAGCTCGTAGACATCCGCGATGTCGTCGCCTTCGACGCGCGTCAGCACCCTCGCCACTTCGAGTCGGACTTCGGGTCGGAGGTGGGTCGAGGCCCGCAGCAGCGGTTCGCGCAGGACCCCGGGATCGCCGACGGCGTTCGGACCGCAGAACACACAGTGCCTGATCGCGAGCGAGAGCTGGTGGATGTCCTCGCCCCGCAAGGCATCGTTCAGCCAGGCCGTGCCGGCCCCGTCGCCGGCGGCGTGCTTCACGCCAGCGATGATCGCCTTGAACTCGTCCACGGCCTCGGGCCAACGCCCGTCCAGGATCTCGGCCGCGGCGGCAGCCGGCAGCTGCAGCGTCTCCTTGAGCACCAGGTCGCGCAACGAGCTGTGAAACTCGGCCATCATGAAGTGCTTCAGCACCGGCACTGTCTCGGCGCCGAGCCGGAGACGGACGGCTCGCAAGAACGCCTGGCGCGCCCTGCCATCCATCTGCGGGAACCACGCGATCATCTTCGACAGCGTGCTCACCTTGCCCGACGTCGCGAGGGCCGAAAACGCCGCCTGGCGCACGGCGTCGCTGCTGTGCTCGACCGCACGCTGCAGCGCGCTGTCGAACTCCTCGCGGCCCATCTTGCCCATCGCCTCGACGCAGTTCCTCACGACGTCGGCGAGCCCGGGTTTGCCGAACGCGCGATCCATCGCTTCGATCAGCGGCTCGACCGCATCTTCGGGCGCGCGCCAGAAGAACTCGGTGGCGAGCATCCAGGCCTCCTTGCGCCCGGAGCCCATCAGGTTCGCGGCCAGGCGTTCGAGCATCTGGCGCCGCGTGCGGTCGTATTCGAGCCCGCTGTGCGGCGGGTAGTCGAGCTCGACCGGGAAGTCGGCGTGGAACGGTTCGAGCTTGTAGGGATTCTCGGCAGGCTTCAGGATCGGCAGTTGCTCGCGCGCCTGCGCCTGCGCGCCTTGTCGTGTTGGTGTCGCGGCCGGCAGCCCGCGCGCGGCGACGACCAGGAGACCCACGGTCAGCAGGGTGGAGAGAACGGATCGGAGACGTCGCGCCATCGGCAAGAGCCTACTAGTTCGGAGCGTGGCTTGCGTCACCAGCGGCGAACGGCGTTCGCGAACGCCCGGTGGCATCGGCTCACTCGACGGTCGCCTGCAGCAGACCCTGGGCATGCAACAATCGACTCTCGGCCACGCGGAAATCGAGCTGGTTGCGCAGCAGGCGGCTGCGGGCCTCGCGCAGCGCCTGGTTGCGGCGTTGGACCTCGAAGTTCGTCGATGCTCCGACGCGCAGCTTCACCTGCTCGGTCTCGAGATTGCTCTCGGCGAGTCGCACCGACTCGGAGCTGGCGACCACACTCTGACCGAGACTGTACATGTTGCGCACGGCCTCGCGCACGTCCTTCGTCACGTCGAGCGTGATCGCGTGCAGCAGACGGCGCTGGCGCTCGACTTCGAGCTGGGCGCGGTTGCTGCGAGCCCGAGCCTGGTGGTTGCCGATCGGAATCGCGAACTCGAGCCGGACCGACCAGTCGGGATACTGTTGGTCGAGCGAATCGCGGAAGGCCGCGTTGATGTCCTCGCGGACGCCGTCGCTCGACCATGCCGTCACGAGGTCGAGGGCCGGCAGCGCGTCGCGTTCCGCCTCGAGCAGGGCCACCTCGGCGATGGCCACCGCGCTGCGCTGGCTGCGCACATCGGGACGGTTCGCGAGCGCGATGTCGACGATGGGCTCGAACGGCTGCTCTGCAGCAGGCGGAACCACGTTCATCTCCGCGACGGGCCGGAAGTTCATCTTCCAGAGTTCGGGTTTCGTGGCGTCGAACACGAGCCGCCGCAGGTCGTCTTCGCGCGCGCGGATCTGGTTCTCCGCGACGATCAGGGCCTCCTTGCCGCGCGCCACTTCGGCCTCGTCGGCGACCCGATCTCGCGGGGCGAGCTGGTTCACGCGGATGCGCTCGCCCGTGATGCGCAACTGCTCCTCGGCTACGGCCAGCGCCGACTGCAGCACGCGCCAGTTCTCGCGCGCGAACACGAGCTCCCAATACGCGACGACGATCTCGAGCAGGGTGTCCTGCACGGCCTGGTCGAACGTGTGACGCGCCTGGCTGAGGCCGTAGCGGGCCGCCGTGACCTGGGCGAGGTTGTAGTCGGTCCAGGCCCCGCGCAAGAGCGGCTGCCGGAACGACGCCTCCCACTCCGACGTGAACTGCTTCTCGGGGAACGCCGCGGCCCCGGCCGTCTCGAAGCGGGCGGGCCGGTAGGCGAGGTCGAACAAACCGCCCGTGATCACGCGTTGGCGCCAGCCGACCTCGGCGTCGATCACGGTGCGCGAGACCGACGGGCTGAAGGCGTTGCGCGTCGGCGACTCGGAGTCGAGGTAACCCGTGCTGCCGTAGAGCTCGGGCTCGAAGCCGGCTTCGGCGAACAGGACGTCGAGACGCGCCTGCTGGGGCACGAGTTCGGCCGCGCGCAGGCGAACGTTGTTCGCCACTCCGATGCGCAGCACGTCGCCGAGTGTCACGTCGCGGATCGGGGCCCCGCGGCGCTCGGCCTCGGCGTCGACCGGCACCTGTGGTTCCTGCCCCTGCGGCGCCGGAGGTCTCTGTGGTTCCTGGGGCTTGGGTTCCTGCCGCGGCGGTGCAGGAGGCGTGACCGGATCTTGGCCGAGCCCGGCGTGCGTCAGCAGGACCACCATCAGTGAGAGACGACTGCCGAGCGATGCCGCTGTGACCATAGGGTTCGGCTGCGAACGTGGCCGACTTGGTATCCGACGCTGCCGCGGAAGCCCAGTGAAAAGAAGCCGGTGAAACGGGCCGCGGTTCGCGCGGAGCCCGCGGGAATGGCGCTAGTCGCCGGTGACGTCGCCGGGGCTGCCGCGGAAGGCCGCGTAGTTCGTCGCCAGGCACAGGCAGAAAGCCGCGCGGTCGCGCAGCGGCTGCGGTTCGGACAACACCGCGAGCTGGCGCAGATCGCGTTGCATGCGCGTGAAACCAGGGCGCCCTGGCTCGAGCGACCAGGCAAGCTGATGCACCGTGACGAAGTCGGGTGCAAGCCGGGCCGGGTGCCAGCGCCGCAGTTGCATTTCCATCTCGTCGCGCTCGCTCGGCGCCAACAGGTCGGCGCTGCCGAACACCATCGCCGCGACCACCTCGGGGCCATCGTCCTTGCGGTCGGCGCGTTCGCGCAGCTGTCCGAGCAGCAGCTGCCGCACGAGCGCGCAGCGGTCGACCTCCACACCGAAGCCCGGCAGCAGGCGCAGCAGGCGACCGCCGTCGCCGATCGTCGCGGCCGGCACGTGAGGCGACAGCAGTTCGGGGCGCTGTCGCCCCCAGTTCTGTCCGTCGGCGCTCAGCACCTCGTGGACCAGCCGTTCGCCGTGGTACGCGACCTGATCGGCATGGGCACCGTTCACGGCCGCGACCTCGACCAGCGCCGCGAGCGCCGTGAGCAGGCCCGAGCCCGTCTGGGCAGGCAGCTGCGCTGCGAGCCACTCGCCGCCGAGTTCGAGCGCGCCGCTGCGCACGCCGTTGCCGGGACCAGCCGCCACGAGTGCGCGCAAGGCCATGGTCATCGCGCCGAGATCGGGCACGGCCGTCTTCGACGACAACGTCACCGCGAGCTCCGCGGCGATCTGGTCGACGAGCGTCTGCACGCGCGCGTCGGCGGCAACCAGGCCACCACCGGCCCGCAAGGCTTGCTGCCGCACCGCGGCCGTCGCGTATCGTTCGTGGTCCAGACGCAACCGCGCGAGTACGTTGCACGGCTCGAGCCAGCGGCTCAGTGGGTCGTCCGCGGGTCGCAGACCCACCTCGAGCGCTTCGCACAGACGCTGCGACGGTTCCTGCGTGAGCCACCGGCGCATCTCGGCGATCGAAGGCTCCCACGCCGCCGCCGGAGCCACTCGTGCGACGGGCTCCACGCGCGCAGCGCTCTTCACGGACGACGGGCCGGGGGCCGCTGCCAGGGCGAGCTCATCGGCAATGGTGCGGGGGCTGCGCCGCGCCAGCGGATCCCAGTGGAACAAGCCGGCAAACGTCGCGACCGCCGCGGCGGCCGCGATCCATCCAGGCCCGACCCGCCTCGGCGGCGCGCGGTGCCGGCGTCGTCCGGCGCGCGCCACGACGTCGGCGAGCCTCGCGGCGAACGTGGGGCTCGGTTCGACGCGCAGCTCGCGGAACTTCTCGAGTAGCGTCACCGTGTCCGCCATCTCGAGCGCGAGGCGTGGCTCGGCCCCGATGCGGGCTCGCAGCTCGTCCTGTTCCGCGGGCGTGCCCTGGCCGAGCAGCAGATCCAGGGCCGCGATCTCGATGTGATCGCCCTCGATCCGGTCGCCGCCGTCCGCCTCTCGGTCACCGGCGCCGCTCAACCTGCGCCTCCGGCCTTCGGCCGCATCGAGTTCGCGTGCTCCTGCGTGCTCGCGCCGAGCATCTGCTTGAGCGCCTGCACCGCGTTGTGCATGCGCGACTTCACGGTACCGACCGGAATGCCGAGCAGCTCGCTGATCTCGCCATAAGGTCGTTCCTGGTAGACCGCGAGCTCGAAGACCAGACGGTGAGGTTCCGTGAGGCTCTCGAGAGCCCGGCGCATCGCGGCCTTCTCCTCGCTATCGGCCAGCTGCTGGATCGGCGTGACGCCGGGGCCGGCCGTCTGTGGCGGATCGATCTGACTCTCGGGCAGCACCGCCTGGTCGAACGAATAGAACCGCGGCCGGGGCCGCTGCTGCCGGTAGTGGTCGATCCAGAGATTGGTGGCGACGCGGTAGACGAACGTCGTCATCCTGCCTTCGGGCCGATACCGCCGGCTGCCGAGCAGCAGCTTCAGGAACAAGTCCTGGGTCAGGTCCTCGGCGCGGTCGCGATCCCAGCACAGCCGGTAGAAGAACTGGACCATGCGGTCCCGGTAGAGATCGACGAGCTGACGAAACGCTCCGACGTCGCCATCGCGGTAGTTGGCCAGCAGGTCGACGTCGCCATCGGGCAGCACGCGGTTCTTGGCCGGGGTGTTCTTCACAGGGCACGGGCGACGACGCCACAACGAACGGCGCGCGCCAGGGTTCAGGCCATCTTGGGCAGCTCGAGGAGCCAAGGGAAGTGGCTCGGGCAGGCGAGCCGCAGTTCGAGCCGCCGCCCGCCGCCCGGCGGCATCGTGAACTCGATCCACAACGTCCTTGCTGGAAGGTGCTTGGCAATACGCTGCCCCCACTCGACGACCAGCACGGCGCGGGGGTCGAGCAGGTAGTCGAGACCGCCGTCTTCGATGAAGCCTTCGAGCTTCTTCGGCAGGTAGGCGTCGGCATGCAGCAGCGGGGTGCGGCCGGGGTGTTCGACGACCAGCAGGTAGGTCGGACTGCTGACGGCGTCGGGATCGGTGCTGCCGAGCCCCACGGCGATGCCGCGCACGAGCGTGGTCTTGCCTGCTCCGAGCTCGCCGATGAGCCCGACCACGTCGCCGGGAACCAGATGCTGGCCGAGCCACACGCCGAATCGCTCGGTCGCCAGTGGGTCCTGCAGCATGATCGCAACGCGCACCGCGGTCATGCCGGAAACCTACTCGGAAACAACCGCGGGGTCTCCCCTCCGGGTGGCCTCGGCCTCGCGCAGGTGACCCGTGCTCGAGCCGCGCATCGACCGTGCATCGGGACGAACGGCGCGCTAGGGTGATGCACGCGTGGCGCTCCTCGTCTATGCCAGCCATCGCCTCGAGGACCTGTTCCGTGCGTTGGTGCAGAACCTGACCGCGGCGCCGCTGCCGCCGCTCGAGAGCGAAACGATCCTCGTGCCGGGACAGGGCCTCGCTCGCTGGCTGCAGCTGAACCTGGCCTCGCAGCTGGGCATCGCGGCGGGTCTGCGTCTGCCCTTCTTCGGCGCGTTCCTGCAGGAACTGTGCAGCGCGAACACCCGCAGCCCGGCTCGAGGCGACCCGGCTCGAGGCGACCCAGCTCGAGGCGACGGTGTCGACCTGTTCGCGCGCGACGTGCTCGTCTGGCGGCTGTGGCGGTTGCTCGGCCAGGCCACGCTGCGCGAGGAGCTCGGCCCCGCCGCGGGCTATTGTCGCGACGACCCCGACGGCCAGAAGCGGTTCCAGCTCTGCACGCGTCTTGCGGCGTGCTTCGACGACTACCAGCTCTACCGCGACGACGTTCTGCTCGGCTTCGCGCGCGGCGACGACGGCAAGAACCTGGGCCCGCACGCGACCTGGCAGGCGCATCTGTGGCGCGCGCTGCTGCATGACGCCGACTACCAGCTGCCCAAGCCGCCGCCGCGCAAGCAGCAGGAACGGACCAGGGAGACGGGGACCGGCTGGCTCTTTCCCGAGATGGCCGCGACGGATCGCACTTCCGACGATCGCGCCGTGGCAACACCGGCACACCGCATCGAGCAGCTGCGGCAGCTGTGGACCGATCCCGCGCACGCGAAGGCCATGCTGCCACGCCGCCTGTCGGTGTTCGGCGCCGGTACGCTGCCACCCGCCTTCGTGCGACTGCTGCAGCAAGCGGCCGCGTTCGTGCCCGTGCATCTCTACGTGCCGCAGCCGACCCCCCACTACGTCGGCGACACGCGCCGACTCGCGGCCGGCGAGAATGCGCTGCTCGCTCGGCTCGGTGCCGAGGCGCGTGAGTTCGCGGACCTGCTGCTCGATCTCGATGTGGAGCGCATCGAGGTCGGAGTCGCGCCGCCATCGTTGCCGCGTTCGTTGCTCGAGTGCCTGCAGCTCGACGTCGTGAACGCGTTCGACCGCGCCAGCGCGCCCGCGGGCGAGCGCTTCCACATCGACGCGGCCGACGATTCCGTGCGCGTGCACGACTGCCACTCGGAGCAGCGTGAGCTCGAAGTCGTGCGCGACCAGATCCTCGCGGCGTTCGCGGCCGACGCGGACCTCAAGCCGCACGACGTGCTCGTGCTCGTGCCCGACATCGATCGCTACGCGCCCTATGCGCACGCCGTGTTCGGTCCGGTCCGCAACCACCTGCCGTTCCACGTCGCGGACCGCAACCCGAAGAGCGAGCTGCCGATCTGCTCGGCGCTGCTCGAGGTGCTGCAACTCGGTCGCGACCGCCTGCGCACGTTCGACGTGTTGCACCTGCTCGAAGAGCCTGCCGTGCAGCGCCGCTTCGAGCTCGCGGCGTCCGACCTGCCCGTGCTGCGCGATCTGTGCCAGCGCGCGGGCATCCGCTGGGGCCAGGACGGCGAGTCGCGCAAGACGCGTTTCGACCTGCCCGCGTTCGACGAGAACGCGTGGCTGCCCGGCCTGCAGCGCCTGCTGCTCGGAGTCGCAACGGGCCCGTGCGAGGAGCTCGTCGCGGGCCGTCTGCCGGTCGGCGACGTCACGGACGGCCGCAGCGAGCTGATCGCGCGCTTCTGCGTCTTCGTGCGCACGCTGTTCCGCTGTCTCGAGCCGCTGCACCGGGCGCATCCGCTGCAAACGTGGGCCACGCTGCTCGACGGACTCGTGGCCGACCTGTTCGCGCCCGCGGGAGGCGACGACGAGGGCGCCGTGACGCAACTGCTGCAGACCACGGCCAGGTTGCGGGCCGAGGCGATGCACGCGCGCCACGCCGAACCCGTGGCTCCGACCGTGTTGCGGGACTGGCTCGTCGGCGCGCTGCAACCGAGCAGCGGTTCACACGGCTTCCTCGGCGGCGCGGTCACTGTGGCGGCCATGCTGCCGATGCGCGCCGTGCCGAAACGCTGTCTGTTCGTCTGCGGTCTCGACGACGCGTCGTTCCCGCGCCGCGACCAACCGGCCTCTTTCGACCTGATCGCGGTGCAGCGACGCGCCGGCGATCGCTCCCGTCGCCTCGACGACCGCCAGATGTTCCTCGACCTGTTGCTCGCGGCGCGGCAGAAGCTGCACTTCACGTTCATCGGCCATTCGGCGAAGGACGATGCGGCGTGCACGCCGTCAGCCGTACTGACCGAGCTGCTCGACCACATCGATCGCACGTGCGAGGCGCCGCCCGCGCCGCGGACGGCGCCCGCGAGCCAGAGGGCGAGCGAGTTCGTGTGCGTGCGCCACCCGCTGCAACCGTGGAGCCGCCGCTACCGCAGCGGCGCGGATCCCCGGCTGTTCACGTTCGGGCGCCATGCCGCGGCCAGCGCGCCATCTGCTGTCGAACGGGCGTGGCTCGCTCCGGGCACGGCGCTGCCGATCGATCTCGAGGGCGCCGAGATCCCGCTCGACCGCCTGCTCGAGTTCTGGTCGCACCCGTGCCGGTTCTTCCTGCGGCACTCGCTGCACGTGCGCCTGAACCGCGACGACGATCGCGAGGACGAAACCGAGCCGTTCGTCGTGCACAATCTCGACAAGTATCTGCTGCAGGACGGCGCGGTGCGGCGCGCGCTGCGTGGCGAGCCGCCGCCGCGCGATCCCGAAGCGCTGGCCCGTCAGAGCGGCATGCTGCCCGTGGGCGCACATGGCATTGCCTCTTTCACGGCCATCGACACCGAGACGCAGCAGTTCCTGCACGAGGCGGCGGAGCACAGTGCTTTGTCGCACCGGCTGCTGCGCGCGCGCGGTGCTGCCTTCACGATCGTCGGCGAAGTCGATGGGCTGGCCAGTACCGAGCGCGTCGCGATCCGCTTCACGAGGATGAAGCCGAAGGACAGGCTGCGCGGCTGGATCCTGCACCTCGTCTGCGCCATGGCGCGCATGCAGGGTGAGCCAGGGCTGCCGCCGCACACGCGCCTCATGGCGAAGGACAGGACCGTGCTGATCCCCGAGCTGCCTCGAGACCTCGTCGAGACGCAACTCGCCTGGCTCGTCGAGCAATATCGGGCCGGCCAGCAGGCACCGCTGCCGTTCTTCGAGAAGAGCTCGTACGCGTACGGCGAGGCGCTGAAGAGGGGCAAGGAACATCTCGAGGCTCTGCGCGCGGCGCGTCGCATGTGGTCACCCGACACGAACCCCGAGAGCCGTTTGCCGAGCGACTCCGAAGACCCGAACATCGAGCTGTGCATGCGGAGCCGCGACCCGCTCGCCGAGCCGGAATTCGCCGAGCTCGCCGCCGAGCTCTGGGAGACGGCCTGCAGCTACATGACCGCGGAGAACGAATGACGCCGACGCGCTTCGACCTCGAGAGAGCTCCGCTCGACGAAGGCACGGTGCTGCTCGAAGCCAGCGCCGGAACCGGCAAGACCTACACGCTCACCGGGATCCTGCTGCGGCTCTTGCTCGAAGGCGTCGTCGAACGACTCGACCAGGTGCTCGTCGTCACGTTCACGGTAGCCGCGACCGACGAGCTGAAGAACCGGTTGCGGGCGGGCCTGCTGCGAGCGCTGTCCGTCTGCGAAGGCAACCCCGACCGGGATCCGTTCTTCGCCGGACTCGCCCGGCACGCAGAGAAAGGCGCGCGCATCCTGCGCGCGGCGCTCGAGACCTTCGACGACGTCGCGGTCGCGACGATCCACGGCTTCTGCAAACGGCTGCTCGACGAAGCGGCGTTCGAGAGCCAGGAGCCGTTCGTGCTCGAGCTCGCCGTCGACGAGTCGCCGTTGTGGCAGCTCGCCGCCGAGGATGCGCTACGGCTCCTGCGCGCGAACGACAGCCTCATGCTCGGCGCGCTGCAGCACAAGGCCGGTTTCGATCCGGACGCGCTCGTGCAGCTCTACCGGCTCTGGCAACGCCACTCGGATGTGCAGCTCGATCCCGCCGAGCCACTGACCAAGGTGCACGTCGCCGTGCTGTGTTCGGCCGTGCACACCGCTGCGCGGCACTTCGACGAAGCCGCCGTGGAGCAGATCCGGAACTTCCAGTGGAAGGCCGGCCAGCGCGCCCTGCCGGAAGACCCGACCTTCGCGTTGCAGCACCTCGGGCAGTTGCTCGCAGACAAGCCGGAGCTGGCCCTGCCCCAGCTCTGCGACTTCGCGCGCAGCAACCTCGCCGATGCCCTGTACAAGAAATCGCAGCGCCTCGATCACGCCTTCTTCACGCACTGTGACCAGGTTCTCTCCGCGCTGCAGACGGCGGCGAAACACCTTCGCAGCGAGCTGCTGCTGGCCATGCACAGCCGGCTGCAGCAGCAGAAGAGGCAGGACCGCGTGCTCGTGTTCCAGGACCTGCTGTCGCGCACGCACGCGGCGCTGCACGACCCCGCGCGATCGAGGGGTCTGCTGCAGGTCGTCCGGCAGCGCCACCGGGTGGGGCTCATCGACGAGTTCCAGGACACCGATTCGCTGCAATACGGGATCTTCGCGACCTGCTTCCACAACCGGCCGCTCTTCCTCGTCGGCGACCCCAAGCAGTCGATCTACGGTTTCCGCGGCGCCGACCTTCGCACCTACCTCGCGGCGCGTGACGACGCGGTGCTGGAGCGCACGCTCGACGTGAACTTCCGCAGCTCACCGGACGTCGTCGCAGCAGTGAATCAGCTGTTCGCGCGCAGGAACGCATTCGTCACCGAAGACATCCGCCTGCATCCGGTCAAGCCCGGGCCTGCGTCGCTGCAGGTCGAGGGAGACCCGGGTGCCGTGCTGCGCTGGCGCTTCGTGCCGCCGCCGCCCGAGGACCTGCACAAGACCGGTTTCTGGCCCGGCGACGTCTCCGAGCCGCTCATCGCCGCCGACGTCGCGGCCGAGATCTCGCGCCTGCTGCGCTCGGGGCTCACGCTCGATGGCGAGGTGCTGCAGCCGCGCCACGTCGCCGTGCTGACGCGCACGAACCGGCAGGCAACCGTCGTCCAGGACACCCTGCGCCGCGCGGGCATCGTGTCCGCGATCGGCAAGGCCGGCGACGTGTTCGACACCGAAGAGCTCGTCGAGGTCGAACGCATCATGCTGGCCCTGCTGCGTCCGAACGACGTGCAGCGCGCGCGTGCCGCGATGGCGACGCGTCTGTGGGGCCTCGACGCAGCCGCGCTCCACGCGCTCGAGGCCGACGACTCGGCACTGGAACGGGAGATGCAACGCCTCGAGTACTGGCGCCAGTTGTGGCTCGGTCTCGGGTTCGTGGTCATGAAGGAGCACATGCTGGTCGGGCTGCAGACGCAGACCCGCCTGCTGGCCATGCCGGGCGGCGAACGGCGGCTCACGAACTACCAGCAGCTGTTCGAGATGCTGCACCAGGCCGAACACGAGCACCGGCTCTCGCCCGAAGGCCTGTTCCAGTGGCTGCAGCACGAACGCCGCCACCAGGACGAGATCGACTACCAGAGACGCGAGTTGCGGCTCGAGAGCGACGACGACGCGGTGCAGATCCTCACCGTGCACGGCAGCAAGGGCCTGCAATACGAGATCGTGTTCTGTCCGTTTCTCTGGGATGGACGCAGGGCACCGGCGAAGTCCGCGATCGTGGAGCGCGAGGGCGGCCGCCGGCTCGGGTTCGACCTCGCGAAAGACGACCCGGGCTGGTTGCGGAACGAAGGCGAGCGCCTCGCCGAGGACGTGCGGCTCTGCTACGTCGCATTGACCCGCAGCAGGCGCCGCTGCTACGTGCACTGGGGCTGTCTCGGCAGCCACACGAGCGGCGCCTGGCTCAGCTCGCTCGGCTGGCTGTTGCGGCCGAATGCGCCCGACACCTCCGTTCCGAACTGGCCGATCAAGTGGTCGGACGCATGCAAGACCGACGCGCCGAGCTTCGGCGCGCAGCTGCGCGGCTTCGCCGACCGCAGCAACGGCACGATGAGCGTCGAGGACGTGCCCGAGGCTCCGGTCGTGGTGCCGGTGCCGGCCACGACCGCGCCCCCATTGCGCGCGGTCCGGGTCGCGACGCGCACGCATCGCGCGATGGCCGTGCACAGCTTCACGTCGCTGACGGCCGGCGCGACCGTCGCGCAGGTTCCGCGCGACGTGGCGGACCCCGCCGTGCCTGCGTCGCCGGCACCCGAGTCGCGCGGCATCTTCGGTTTCCGGCGCGGGACCGCCGCGGGCCAGTGCCTGCACGAGATCATCGAACACATCGATCTGCAGGCGCTCGGCGCACCCGCGGCCGAAGAGCTCGTGCGCACGAAGCTGCGCCAATGCGGCCTCGCCGATGCCTCGGCTCACCCGGGCACGGTCGACCCCATCGCCGACGTGCTCGACAACCTGCGTCACCTGCGCGCTGCCCGCGTGCACGAGGGTGGGCCGACGATCGGCGCGCTCTGCAGCGGGCAGAGGCAAGCCGAGTGGCAGTTCATGCTGCCAACCCGGGCCGAGCTGCGCGGGCTCGCCGAGCTCTTTGCTCGACACGGCGGCGACATCGCGCGCACCTACGCGGCGCGGCTCGAGACGCTGTCGGAGCGCACGCTCGACGGTTTCCTCGTGGGCTTCGTCGACCTCGTCGCCGAACACGACGGCCGCTACTGGGTGATCGACTGGAAGTCGAACCACCTGGGCCATCAGGCCTCCGACTACGGGCCCGATGCGGTCCTGCAGGCCATGATCGAGCACGACTACGTGCTGCAATACCACCTCTACGTGTTGGCGCTGCACCGGCAGCTGCGCGCACGCCTGCCCGACTACGACGCGGCACGCCACCTCGGCGGCGTGTGTTACGCGTTCCTGCGCGGTGCTTCGGCCGGCGCGACGACGGGCATGTTCTTCGACCGGCCGGCGCCGGACCTCGTCAACGCGATGGACCGCTGGGTGTCCGAGCCCGCGGGCGGGAGCAGCGCTTGAACCAGCCCGCGATGCAAGACGGCCATGCGCTCGCGCGCCTGCTCGGCGACACGCTCGAGGCACTCGCCACAGGCGGCGACGGCGACCTGCTGCGGGCCACCGTGGCGCTCTTGTGCCAGGAACGCGAACAAGGCCACGTCTGCGTGGCGCTGGCCGACTGGTCCGGACAGTCCATCGACACCGGCGGACCTGCAGCTCCGTTCCCCGCCGTCGCGAGATGGCGCGAGGAGCTCGAGGCCACGGGTCTCTGCACGCCAGCCGGAGCCGGCGACAAGCCCCTCGTGCTCGACGGCAAGAACCGTCTGTATCTGCTGCGCCACTGGCGGACCGAGCGGCAGCTGCTCGCCTTCCTGCAGCAGCGCCTCGCGACGCCGACCGCGACGAGCGCCGACACGCTTGCGCGCACGTTCGAGAGCCTCGGCATGCGCCCGGCGTCGCCCCGCGGCGAGCCCGACTGGCAGCTCGTCGCGATCACCGCGGCCGTGCACCGTTCGTGCGCGGTGTGGTGTGGCGGCCCGGGCACCGGCAAGACCTCGACCGTCGTGCGCCTGCTCGCCGTGCTGCTGCACCAGGAGCCTGGGCTGCGCATCGCGGTGTGCGCCCCGACCGGCCGGGCCGCTGCCCGCCTCGGTGAAGCCCTGCGTGCGAACGTTTCGCCGCATCCCGGTCTCACGGCGGCGATCGCCGCGATCCAGCCGCGCACGCTGCATCGCCTGCTCGGCTACCTGCCGCTCGAGGACAGCTTCCGCTCGGGCCCCGATCATCCACTGCCCTACGACGCCGTCATCGTCGACGAGGTCTCGATGGTCGACCCCGCGGTGCTCGCCGTGT
>DASRJH010000201.1:0-4144 GCA_035649575.1 Planctomycetota bacterium | reverse complement strand
GATGTTGTTGGCCAGGACCGTGCCCGCAAGCGTGAACGTGCCGCCAACGACCAACACGGGCTGCATCGGCCCCCCTCCGTCAGGATCCCACATGGTCGTCGCCATGATGTAGCCATTGGTGCCAGGAATACCCGCCCCCGGCAGCCACTGCGTCGCACACTGGGCCGGTGCACGAGCGAGCAGGGCGCCGACGACCAACACGGGGAGCCACAGAGCAGCGCCGCGCGAGAGTTGCGAGAAGGACGAGATCATGAGGCACCCCTGGGCTGGAGATTCACCGACAAGCGTGGCTGTAGCTGCTACGCGCCGAGCAACAAAGGCAGGTCTGCCCATTCCGCAAGTGCGGGCTCCGCCTTGCTCACCGATGCCCGTATCGACTCTTCCGCCAGGTGCATGAAAGTCGCGTCGCAGCGCGGCGGGGCGGGCTCGTCAAAACGCGCCGATCGTGACCGTGAGCCGGTTCGTTCTGGTGACGGCGATCATGTCCCCGCCAGTCAGCGCGCGAGCCGGTCGACAGCCAGGAACGCGAGACCGTAGATCCCCGCCGCGATCAGCAGCACGCAGTGGAAGCCGAAGTTCATCGACACCACGACCGTGAGCACCGAGCCGACGACGGTCGCCGATCCGTTCACGGCCCAGGCCCACGGCACGAACTGCGGGTTGATGCGATTCAGCAGCCCGATGCCGTGCGCGAACGGCATGCCGAGCAGCAAGGCCATCGGTGCGATCATGGCCGCCGCGACGCCCGCGCGAACGGCGAGTCCCTGGCCGATCACGCAGTCGACGATCGTCGAGCCGAACAGCACGATGAGCACCGTGGCGGCCGCGATGCCGGCCGGGATCGCACGCGCGCGGCCGCTGCCGCCCCGGAGCCACCGCCCTGACAGGAAGCTGCCGAGCCCCGTGAAGACGAGGATCGAGAACAGCGTCACGACGATCGAGTAGAGCGGCTGCCCGAGCAGCAGCGTGAGCTTCTGGATCAGCGCGATCTCGATGAAGATGAAGCCGGCGCCGATGCCCGCGAAGTAGACGAGGAAGCGAACGGCGTGGCGGCCGCGCGCGGCAGCGCGGCGCAACACGAGCGGAGCGACGATCAGCAGCAACGCGACGAGCGCCGAGAAGCCGAGCTGCCCCCACAAGAACAACGGGTTGCCCTGCGAGATCTCGACCATGTCGGAGAGGAACTTCTTCGTCTCCTCGGTCGGCGTGTCCCAGCGCGTGAAGTTGAAGAAGTATGGCTGGTCGTCGGTCGTCGGCGAGATGCGGCGCGGGTAGTCGCGCACGAACGCGGCCTTGTCGGCCGTGTGCACGAAGCGCTCGACGATGTTGCCGTCGAGCGTGCGCAGCGGCAGGTACTGCACCAGGTGGCCCGTTTCCGCACAGAACTCCTCGAGCCGACGCACTTCCTGCTCGGTCCACGCGCCGCGCTTGACCAGGATCGAGGTCAAGCCGTCCACCGGGGATGCGATCACGGCGACCGAGTCCTTCAGGTCGCTCGCGCTCATTGCGCGCAACGCGCAGTCCACGTTGACGAGCAACCGCAGCTTCTCGGGGTCCGCGCCCATGCGCGTGATCTGCAGCAGGCCGCCGTCGGCGAGACGATCGAGCATCAGCCGCACCGCTTCGACGGTGTAGAGGTAGTTCTCCGCGAGCACATACGCGCCCGACGCGAGCGACGTCCACGTGTCGATGCCCGTGAGCTGGATGACGTCGTAGCGGCCCGGGTCGCGCATCAACGCCGAGCGTCCCTCGTCGCAGACGAGCTCGACATGCGGATCCTCGCGGAGGCCGCGCGAGAACTCGCGCGCGACCGTGTCGTGCACTTCGAGCACGCCGCGGTTGAGCTCGATGCCCTTGATGTGCAACGCGCCCATCAGCTTGTGCGCCCAGATGTCCGGGCCGCCGCCGACGCCGATCACGAACACGCGCGGCGACGAGCCGCGTTTCACGGTGGCAGCGAGCGCGTAGACGGTGCGCAGCAGCTGCGCGCGGCCGGCCTCGACGTTCGTGTAGTCGCTCACGAACGTGCCGGCGTCGCCGTCCTGCATGATCCACTTCTGGTCGCCGAACGTCTCGCGCGTGCCCAGTGCGACCACGCGGCTCCGGTCCTTCTCGCCGATGCCATACGCATACCAGTTCGGCAGCGGGCTCTTGGTCACGTCGATGCGGCTGTTGGCGCTCCACCGCGAGTATTCGTGCGGACCGCCGAGATCGAGCTGCTGCTCGCGCGTGAACTTCAAGTACTTCTTGCCCGGCACCGGGAACGTCGCGTCGAACGACGGCATCCACGCCAACAACCCGACCGCCCCAACCGCCGCAGCCGCAGCCGCCGAGCGGGCCAGCCGCGCCGGCGCGACCGCGGCGCACGCGACGAGCCCGAGCGCCGCGAGCGCACACAAGCACCCGCCTGCGCCGAACGGCCACAGCAGGATCGGGCACAAGAGGCACCCGAGGCCGGCGCCGAGCAGGTCGCTCGCGTAGACGGTGTTCACGCGGTGCGCGTACACCGACAGGATCAGGCCGACTGCTCCGCCGCCGAAGAAGAACGGCACCGCCAGCCCGAGGTTGAACAGGGCGAACTGCAGGAACTGCTCGCGCTCGACCCCGCTCCAGCCGAACGTGAGCACCTCGGGCACCGGCATCGCGCGCGCGAACGCCCACGTCGCGCCGAGGCTCACCACGTAGAGCGCGCTGGCGCCGAAGATCCACGCCTCGGGGCGCTTGCGCCAGCGCGTCTCGAGCATCGTGAGCACCGAACCCGACGCGCCGATGCCGAGCAGGCTGTTGCTGATGATGAGGAAGCTGAAGTGGAACGCGAGCCGAAGCGCGCACAGCCGCGTGAGCAGCACCTGGAACGCCAGCAGCGATGCCGACAGCAAGGCGATGCCGACGAACATGCCGAGCGGCACCTTGCGATCCGGGAGTTCATTCATGGCAACGAGCCGCGTCCGGCGAGAGGCTGATGGCGTCGACGCCGGAAAGTGGCGGCAGGATAGCTGGCGCTCGATGCCCTGGAACCGGAATGTGCACGGTCTTCGCCGAACCTGCGCCGGCGCAAATCCGCTCCTACTGCCCGAAGGACTCGCCGACCGCGAACAGCTGCTTCTGCGTCAGCACGAACGTGGGTGGACTCTTCGGCGCCGCGACGAGGCCCTTGTCCTCGTGCACCGCGACGCGCAGCTCGAAGCACCACGGTTCGTGGCGGAAGACCACCGAGTGCAGCGTGCCAAAGGCATGACCGCCGCCGCGCTGCACCGACTCGAGGATCGTCCACGCCTCCCCGATCGACACGCGCTTGTCGCCGATACCGAGGCATCCCTCGATGCACGTGCGCACACGCTGCTCGCGATCGAGGCTGTCCTTGCTCGGACTGCGCCCGTCCTTGCGCGTGCGGAAGTGGTTCGTCAGCACGAACGCGCCCTTGGTTTCATCACCTTGCACGCTCGACCCGGAATCGGTCTCGAACACCGCGACCGGTGCTTTGCCCTCTGGCGGCTGCGGCAGCACGACATCCGTCAAGAAGCCTATCGGCGGGCTGGTGTAGCCGAGCAGGCGCTTGGCCTCGGCGAACACGGCGACCCCGTCTGCGGCCCTGCTCTGCGCGAGTATGGCGCGCGCCGCGACGGCCGTGGGCCAGGATCCGGGCTCGGGCGTTCGCGTGATCTTCCCCGACCCCGTGTGCAGGAAGGCCGCGATCCCCTCGCTGCTGACGCCCGAAACCGTGCCGACGAAACCGGGCCACGTCACCGACGCGACGGCGCGACCGTTTCCCAGGTGCTGCACGACGAGCATCGTGTGCTCGAGCATGTGCTTTCCCGTGAACGGCCAGTCGAAGTTGCGCCCGGTCAGGACACCCCCGCCGACCACCTGTTCGCCCCACACCGTGAAGCTGCTGCAGCCCATGAGCCCGAACACGTCGAGTGCGTTGCCGACGAGCAGGTCCTTCTTGTCGAACGCACGCTCGAATTCGGGCATCTGCAAATCGGCTTTGCTCGCGACGAGACCTTCGTAGAGCGCGTCGATCTCCGCGCGCACGTCGTCGGGATACGCGATCAGGCGTCCTGTGGCCGCGCGCGCCTGCTCGAGCAGCGGCTGCTGCCGCGCAAAACGGGCCGTGAACTCGGCGATCGCTACGGCGGCGACT
>DASRJH010000200.1:0-4835 GCA_035649575.1 Planctomycetota bacterium | reverse complement strand
AGGCCTGACGACGTCGCAGCGGGGCTGGTTGCGCGTTTCGCTGGAGTCAGGTCCGCGCGTTGCGACGTCGAGCATCACTGAACCTGGTCGCCTCTCGGGCGAGCAGGTTCACCGAGAGCGGCGATGAGCGCGTCGCACGGTCAAGGCGAGACCGACGAGTGCGGTACCCACCAGGAACAGGGCACTGGGCTCGGGCACTGGCCCAACCGCCAATGGTTCACTGTCGGTGGGAGAACCGGCCGGAACAATCGCGGTAGAAGTCACTGCGAGCGCTGTGGCCACAGAGGGCGCAGGCTGCAGTTGGGCGAGGCACGGACCAAGAAAAAAGCAAACGACGAGGGAGTTTGCTGCGAGGTGCACGGACGGCCTCAGAGGATGCAGAACAAGGGTGAGTGGCGGTTCGGAACCGCGCGGGCGACGAGGCCCGCAAGTTACCTCCCTACGCTCATTCCACAAGGCGAGGGACAGCATTTTTATCGTGTCGGTCAGCTACTGCGCAGCAATTCGGCAAGGCGTGGACTACCTACAAATGCGTCGGTGCGGTACCTGTTGCTGCTTGCGGCGCGCGAGTCGCTCTCTACATTCCGGTCGTGCCTGGTCTCTGGACGACCGCCGGCGGCTTTGCCGCGGGAGGAAAGTCCGGGCTCCCAAGGGCAAGGTGGTGGGTAACGCCCACCGTCCGCAAGGACAGGGAAAGTGCCACAGAGAACAAACCGCCGGACGGCCAGCTCGCTGGCGACGGCAAGGGTGAAACGGCGAGGTAAGAGCTCACCGCAGAACGGCCGACCGTTCTGGCAAGGCAAACCCCACCTGGAGGAAGACCGAGTAGGAGGATCGCGCGGCCCGCGCTCAGGTCCTCGGGTAGGTCGTTTGCGGCCGTCCGTGAGGGCGGTCCTAGAGAAATGGTCGTCACCGCCTCAGGGCGGCACCAGAACCCGGCTTACGGGGACCAGGCACACTCTTCTGCTCGCGCGTACTCAGGTCCGCCGTTGCCGTCCGCGGTAGCGCTCGAGGATGACGAGCGCGGCGGTGCTGTCTGCGAGTTCTTTGCGCCGCGCGGCCTTGAGACCGCCAGCCTTCAGGCGCTCATGAGCTTCATCGGTCGAGTGGCTCTCGTCCTCGGTGGTGAGCGGGCACGGCAGTACCTGCCGCAGGCGGTCGCGGAACAGAGCGGTGCGTCGTGCTCGTTGGCCGAGGCTGCCGTCGATCGCGAGCGGCATGCCGAGCACGACCAGTTCGGTCTCGCGTTCGCGCACGACCTCGACGATGGCTGCGATCACGGCGTCGTCGTCGCCGGCTTCGATGCGCGGCAGCGGCACGGCGATGGTGCCACTCCAGTCCGTGGCCGCGAGGCCGGTTCGCTTCTCGCCGAAATCGACCGCGAGGATGCGCCGCGGCGGGTTCACAGCAGGTCGGTCCGGCCCTGAGCCCGCACGTGCTCGACGAGCACCTTGAGATCGGCGGCGCGGTGCTTCGGGCATACGAGCACGGCGTCGTCGACCGCGACCACGATCAGATCCTCGACGCCGAACAACGACACGGTGCGTTTGCCCTCGGCGTAGACGATGTTGCGGTGGCTCTCGAGCACGAGCTGCGAGGCGCCCGGGCCCAGCAACGCGAAGTTCCTCGCGCCGTCGCCCGCGCCGACCGCCTCGATCGCCGCGAAGCTGCCGACGTCCTCCCACTTCACGCGGGCTTCGACGACCGCGATCTTGTCGGCCTTCTCCATGACGGCGTAGTCGATCGAGACCTTCGGCGCCTGCTCGAAGGCGCGCGTGATCTGCGCGCGCTGGCGCTTGCCGATCGCGGCCAACATGCCGTCGTAGGCGGTCAGCAGATTGTCGTTGCCGCGCTGCATCGCGCGTCGGATCGCGCCGACCGTCCACACGAAGATGCCGCTGTTCCACAGGAAGCCGCCGCGTTCGAGGAACTGCCTGGCCAGGGCCAGGTCGGGCTTCTCGCGAAAACGCAGCGCCGAGAACGCGCGCGGCTCGGCGCCGTCGTGGGCGGGACCACACTCGATGTAGCCGTAGCCGGTCGCCGGGAACGTCGGCTCGATGCCGAACGTGACGAGCGTCTCGCCGTCGCTCGCGAGCTCGACGCCGCGGCGGATCATGCGGTGGAAGGCGGCCACGGGTTCGATCACGTGGTCGGCCGGCAACACGATCATCATCGCCCCCGGGTCGGTCGCGGCGATCGTCGCCGTGGCGAGTGCTATGCACGGAGCCGTGTCGCGCGGCTCGGGCTCGACGATCACGCGGTCGCGCGGAAAGTCCGGCAGGATCTTCGCGAGTGCGCGCGCCTGCACCGCGTTGGTCGCGATCCAGATGTGGTCGGGCTCGCAGAGGCCCGCGAGCCGGTCGACGGTCGCCGCGATCAGCAGCTTGCCGCGCGCGAGCGGCAGGAACTGCTTGGGCCGGGCCGCGCGGCTCGCGGGCCAGAATCGCGTGCCGGACCCCCCGGCCATGATGACAGCGTGCAGCGAGGACATGGACAGTGTGCGATCAGTAATCGGGCAGCGGCAGCCGCGGGGACGGGGCCGGGAACGGGATGACCTGGCGCCGCTTCGGCGACGATTCGACGATCCACCGTTTCTCGGTCCTGAGGTCGCGCAGGTAACCGAACAGGTGGAAGCGCACGATGTTCTTCGTCAGCTCTTCGATCAGCGGCATCAGGAACGGGTCGGCCGACGTGCCGAGCAGGTTGTTGAGCTGCAACTTGATGTCGACATAGCCGTCGAGATCCAGCGTGCCGATGCCGTTCGCGCCGAGCATCCTCGAACGCACGTCCAGCGAATCGAACGTGACGCGGCGGTCCGCGAGGCGGAACGTGGATTCCAGGTAGTGGAAACGCGGCCGATCGGGCGCAGGCAGCTGCGCGTAGATCGCCGTGAACAGCGGCACGACGCCGAGATCGCCCTGTTCGATCTTGAGCTGGCCGGAGGCTTCGGCAGCGACCAGGTGCGTGCCGTCGAGGCGCGTCAGCGAAAAGCTGCCGCTGGCCAGGCCCGAATACGGCGGGTTCGTCCAGCCCGAGGTGTCGAGGAACTGGTAGACGTCGACGCGCTCGAATGCGAGATCACCCGACAATCGGCCCTCGGGAAAGCGCTTGCCCGGGATCTCGTAGCGCAGCGCGGGCGCATCGAGGCTGGCTGCCGTCACGGCGCCGCCGTGGAATCTCGAGGTCAGCTTGCCGAGCTCGAGCCGGTCGGCATCGGCCGTGAAGTTCGCTTCGATGTTCTCGAAGGGTTGCCCGAAGATCGACATCGAGCCGCCCTGCATCCTGCCCACGATCCCGCCGCCGGCGTCGGAGATGGTGCTCGGATCGAGCGTGAGCACGCCGCTGATGCCCTGGACCCGCACGTCGGAGTCGGTCGGGCCCAGCGACAGCTCGACGTCGTAGAGGCGCAGTTGCCCGCTGATGCGCGTCTCGAGCGGCAGCGGGCTCGAGGTGCCCGGAAGCGCGAACTGCAGCGTCAGCTGATCGACGTCCGCGCGCCCACTCAGCTTCCTGTCGAGCACCGCCTGTCGCAGTGGCCCGAAGAACAGGTTGGCCATGCCGTCGTCGACCGGAAAGCCCTTCGCCTGCGCCAAAAAGCGCAGCTCCGTGCGACCGTCGGGGCGGCCGCGCACGTGGCCGTCGCTGCACTGCACGAGCGTGTTGCCGAGGTTGGCGCGCACGTCGTCGAACCGCAGCTCGCCGTCCTTGATCGTCAGCTCGCCGGTCATGTGTTCGGCCGGGCGCGGCAGGATCGCGGCGTTCGAAGCGACGTCGACGAGCTGGACCACGATACGGACATCCGCCGGCATGCCCTGCTTCTGCTCGTGGACCAGGACGAGGTCGACCGTGCCCGAGGGCCGCAGCGAGTCCCAGGTGCCGAGGTCGAGCGCCCCGTATCGTTCGAGGCTCTTGCCGAGCACCGCGTCGAGCTCGAGATCGCGCACGACGAAGGTGATCTCGCTGCGTTCCTCGCCGCCCGTCGCGAAGGAACCGAGCATGGCGAGCTGGGCGTGGCGCCTGGTGCCGTTCGTGAGTTGGCCACGCAGCGCGTCGAAGTCGATGCGCGCGGCGCTGTCCGCGCCCTGCACCAACAGCTGGCCGCGCAGGTCGACGGCGCGCCATGGCGCCATCGGCAGGCCCAGGTCGACGCCGCCCAGTTCCAGCAGCGCGTCGTGATAGAGCGGATCGGTCGGGGCCGGCCGCCACACCTTGACCCGGCCGTCGAAACGGCCCTGTGGGGCAGCTGCCTGCCACGGCGCATCGATGTCGGGCGCCAACACGGCGACCGCGCGCCTCAGGTCGTCGTCGATGGTGACCTGTTGCAGGCTGAACATCGCCTCGAACCCGCCGCCGTCCGCCGCGGCGGGGTCGAGCGGAATGCGTCCCTGCATCGTCAGCGTGCCCGATCGGTGCGCGCCCGTGAGATCGAAGCGCACGCCCTCGGCGCGTGCGACGACGCGACCGCGCAGGTTTTCGAGGCGATACGGAAAGCCGGTCCACGACATCTGAGCACCCATCGGCCGCACCTCGACCGACCAGCCACCCGACAGCTGCCGCCGGGGCCGCACGCGCACGGCGACCTCGGTGAGGCCCGTCGGGGAGAGCTTGTCGTAGAGGGCGCCGTCGTCGTGGAGCAGTACGCGCAGCGCTTCGCGCAGATGGCTGCTGAAGAAGACTTCTTCGGCCTCGATGTCCAGCGTCGTGTCGTTGCCCGCCGATTCCTCGGTCTCGACGCGGCCGTTCATCTTCACGCTGCCGCCGCCGGCCTCCGGGTCGATCGAGGCGTGCACGTCCTCGAGCAACACGACGTTGTCGCGCAAGCGCACGCGACCTTG